>JAIMBM010000579.1 GCA_023511475.1 Anaerolineae bacterium | reverse complement strand
GAGCTACCAGCAGCCTGCCTCCCTTGCATGCGCTGAACGCGAGTCTGAACACTTACCGCGCCGGGCGCGCTGGCCGCCCCATCCCCCGACATCCCCTCAACGCGCAGGAGTCCCATGACGCGCTGGCACTCACGCCCCGCGAGTGCTAGCGGTGCCTGGCCAGAGCTCGTTGGGGCCACAAGCGATGATAGTTGAAATCACGAGAAATCGCGAGAAAAGTCGAGATTGCTAGCCTCCGATTGAGACAAACTCCCCTATGGTTTCCACTTTCCCACTCATCGCTGACAAGGTCCGCATGTTCCCATTTGCCATTTGGAGGCATTTGCGGTATCATAGGCTGCGGTTAGCACTCTGGGCCTGTGAGTGCTAAAACTCTTGCCAGGGTTATCAAACTTGAAGGAGGGATTGTAAAGATGGCGCTCAACATCAAGCCGCTGGGCGACCGCGTTGTCGTCGAGCCAATCGAGCGGGAAGAGACGACGGCGAGCGGCCTCGTGCTCCCCGAGACGGCGAAGGAGAAGCCGCAGGAAGGTAAGGTCATCGCCGTCGGCCCCGGCCGCCTCACCGATGACGGCAAGCGCGTGCAGATGGACGTCAAGGTCGATGACCGTGTCCTCTATGCCAAGTACGCCGGCACCGAGTTCAAGATCAACGACAAGAAGTACCTCATCCTGGGCGAGAAGGACATTCTCGCTATCCTCCAGTAGCACCCAGGGCAAGACGGAAGAAGGAGTGAGTAGAGATGGCCAAGCAGCTAGTCTTCTCAGATCAGGCCCGACGCGACCTCAAGATTGGCGTCGATACCCTCGCTGAGGCGGTGCGGACCACCCTGGGCCCCAAGGGCCGCAACGTCGCCCTGGACAAGAAGTTTGGGGCACCCACGATCACCCACGATGGCGTGACCGTCGCCAAGGAAATCGAGCTCAAGGAGCCCTTCCAGAACATGGGGGCGCAGCTCCTCAAGGAGGCGGCGACCAAGACCAACGATGTGGCCGGCGATGGCACCACCACCGCCACCGTTCTGGCCCAGATCATTGTGAATGAGGGCCTCAAGAACGTCGCCGCCGGCGCCAACCCCATGCTCCTCAAGCGTGGCCTGGACAAGGCCACGGCGACGGTGGTTGAGGCGATCCGCAAGATGGCCCGCGAGGTCAAGGGCAAGGAGGAGATCGCCCAGGTCGCAGCCATCTCCGCAGCCGACCCCGAGATCGGCAACCTGATCGCCGAGGTGATGGACAAGGTCGGCAAGGACGGCGTCATCACCGTCGAGGAGTCCAAGACCCTCGCCTTCGAGACCGAGTACGTCGAGGGCATGCAGCTCGACCGCGGCTACATCTCGCCCTACTTTGTGACCAACCCGGAGCGGATGGAGGCCGTGCTCGAAGAGCCCTACGTGCTCATTACCGATAAGAAAATCAGCGCCGTGACCGATATCGTCCCGCTCCTCGAGAAGCTGGTCCAGATCGGCAGACGCGAGCTGCTCGTCATCGCCGAGGACGTGGACGGCGAGGCGCTGGCAACCCTCGTGCTGAACAAGCTGCGGGGCATGCTGAACGTTGTCGCGGTGAAGGCCCCGGGCTTTGGCGACCGCCGCAAGGAGATGCTCCGCGACATCGCCATCCTCACCGGTGGCCAGGTGATCACCGAGGAGATGGGCCGCAAGCTCGAGACGGCGACCGTGGCCGACCTCGGCCAGTGCCGCCGCGTGGTAGTCAACAAGGATGAGACGACCATCATCGAGGGCAAGGGCTCGGAGAAGGAGATCAAAGGCCGCATCGAGCAGATCAAGGCCCAGATCGAGACCACAACCTCCGACTATGACCGTGAGAAGCTGCAGGAGCGCCTCGCCAAGCTCGCCGGTGGCGTGGCCGTGATCCGCGTCGGCGCCGCGACCGAGACCGAGCTGAAGGAGAAGAAGCACCGCGTCGAGGACGCCCTGTCGGCGACCCGCGCCGCTGTCGAGGAGGGCACCGTGCCCGGTGGTGGGGTGGCGCTGCTGAACGTCATCCCGGCCCTCGATAACGTCAAGATGGACTATCCGGACGAGCAGACCGGCGTGAGCATCCTGCGCCGCGCTCTCGAGGAGCCGATGCGCCAGATCGTCCGCAATGCGGGCATGGACGGCGCCGTAGTGGTCGAGACCGTCCGCCGCCTGCAGAAGGAAAAGAACAACGAGAACATCGGCTACGACGTGATCGCCAATGAGTACGTCGACATGTACGAGCGCGGCATCATCGACCCGGCCAAGGTCACCCGCTCGGCCGTCGAGAACGCCGCCTCCATCGCGACGATGATCCTGACCACCGAGGCGCTGATCACCGATATTCCGGAGAAGAAGGAAGCGGCGACCCCGCCGATGCCGGAGTACTAAACCGGCGTCGCCAAAGCGCCATCCGGCGGCCCCGAGGAGCCCCTCGGGGCCGCTGTTTCATGTGGGGGAGACATTCCGGGGTGTGTCGCTTCCGCTGCCCTCGTGATCCTCGACGGCGATATCTGGCCTCCGGCCTTTACAGGTACCCGTCTCTCGTCAGGTGGCTTGGCACTCCTTAAAGGGTCGTGTGGCGCCTGGTGCCGTTGCTGCCCCCACCCCCGCGCCCCTCCCCAGGCGGGCGCCGCGGCGTCCGCCGGGTCCACGCCCGGGACGAAGACCCCGGTCGGCGGGATGCGTTCCGCCGTGAGCACCCCGACGCCGTCGTTCACGAGACGCTTCAAGCGATGTGTTCCACAGCATCGAAGCGTATCTGAAGCCCGGGAACACGTGGCAGGATGAGCCGGACAAGGGTGGCGGCACGCTGGTCAACATGGGTGTCCACGGCGTGGAACTGCTTGCCGCAGCCCTGGGC
>JAIMBM010000058.1 GCA_023511475.1 Anaerolineae bacterium | reverse complement strand
AACGCAAGGGGCGCGGGGGCTACCCCCGCTTTGCCCTGCGGGCAAAGCGGGGAATGCCCCGGGTGGGGGCAGAAACCGCCCGAGGGGCGCCATACCACCCTCCACGAGTGCTGGAGCATGTGATCAGGAAACGAGGACCTGAAAAGGCCAAACTCTAGCCGACCTCAGGTATCCCCCCTCTCCAGGCGGACGCCGCGTCCGCCTGGAGAAGGGCCGGTCACAGGCTAGCTACGCACGAACCCCCAAACTTGAGGCGCACCCCTACTCGACGGTGACGCTCTTGGCCAGGTTTCGCGGCTGATCGACGTCGCAGCCCCGGCGCACCGCCAGATGATAGGCCAGCAACTGCAGGGGCAGGACGTTGAGGATGGGGCTGAGCAGGCTCGAGAGGTGCGGAACCGGCAGCACGTGGTCAGCCTTGCTGTGCGCTTCGGCATCGTCCGAGGCAGCGACCGCAATGACCTTTCCGCCCCGCGCCCGCACCTGCTCGACGTTGCTCAGCATCTTGTCCCGAACCTCGTCCCGCGCCACGATAGCGACAACCGGCACTCGGTCATCGATCAGGGCGATCGGGCCATGCTTCATCTCACCTGCAGGGTACCCTTCAGCGTGAATGTAGGATATCTCCTTGAGCTTTAAGGCGCCCTCAAGGGCGATGGGGTAGTTGATACCGCGGGCGATGTAGAGCGAGTTGGCGCAGCCGGCATACCGTTCGGATAGCTCCTCGTACACACCGTCCCCGGCCAGCGCCTCCCCTACGAGGTTGGGCAGCTCGGCGAGGTCCTGCACGAGATGTCTGCGTGCCTCCGGCTCGAGGGTGCCACGGAGCTGTCCCAGATACACAGCCAGCAAGTACTCGGCCACCAGCATGGAAGTGAAGGCCTTGGTCGAGGCCACGCCGACCTCTGGGCCGGCGTTCAGGTAGAGGACGGCGTCGGCCACGCGAGCGGCCTGGCTCCCGATGGCATTGACGATGGCGAGGGTAGGCGCTCCCCTGCGACGTGCCTCGTCCATGGCTGCCAGGGTGTCGACCGTCTCGCCGGACTGGGTGACCGCGATGACCAGGTCCGTGGGGTCCAGGAGCGGGTCGCGGTAGCGGAACTCGGAGGCATAGTCGACCTCGACGGGCAGCCGTGCCAGGCGCTCGATCATGAACTTGCCCACGAGGGCCGCGTGCCAGGCCGTGCCACATGCGACGGCGTGGATGCGCGTCACGTTGCGGAGCCGGTCTGGAGGGAGCGCAAGCTCACCCAGGGACACCTCCCCCGCCTCGAAATCGACGCGTCCGTGCAGGGCATCGGTTACCGAGCGGGCCTGCTCATAGATTTCCTTCTGCATAAAGTGCTGGTAGCGCCCCCGGGCAGCAGCCTCGGGGTCGAGAGAGACCGTCTCGGGCTCTTTGTGCATCGGGGTGCCGTCAACCCGCCAAAAGCTCACCCCTTCCGGGCCAAGGATGGCCATCTCCCGGTCCTCCAGAAAGGCCACCCTCCGCGTATACCCCAGCAGAGCCGGCAGGTCGGAGGCCACAAGGACCTCGCCCTCCCCAAAGCCGACTACAAGCCCCCCAGCATTGCCCAGTCTCGCCGCCACGATGCGCTCCGGCTCGTGCGCGCAGAGGACCAGGATGCAGTTGGCACCCTTCAGTTCGTGCAGGGCCCGGCCCACGGCCCGCAGCAGATCATCGCCGCCAGCCAGGTAGGTCTCGATGAGGTGGGCAATCACCTCGGTGTCGGTCTGGGAGCGGAACTCGTGGCCTTCGGCCAGAAGGCGCTCCTTCAGGCGTAGATAGTTCTCCACGATGCCGTTCTGGATGACGACCACCTGCCGGCGGCAATCCGTATGAGGATGCGCGTTATCCTCCGTCACGGCACCGTGAGTTGCCCACCGCGTATGGCCAATACCGACCAGGCCGGGAGCAGGTTGGGTCTGGAGAAGCGAAGAGAGGTTCTCGAGCTTGCCGACGCTGCGCCTGAGCGTCAGCCCCTCGGGGCCCATTACCGCGAGCCCTGCCGAATCGTAGCCGCGGTACGCCAGACGGCTCAAGCCCTCGAGGATGATGGGCGCGGCCGGGCGGCCGCCGATGTAGCCCACAATGCCACACATAGCATCCCCTCCTTCGGTCGCCGGTTGCACGACACCACGCCCCGGCGAGAGTGTGAGCGCTGCTTGCGGCCACGACCAGGCGCTTGTCCCGGCGGTCGCCCGCCGGCTTTCGCGCCTGGCTTTGCAGGAGGGGTAGAGCAGGGCCGTGGCCGGGCCCTGGAGGCATCCGCTGACCTTTCGATTTTCCCCGCCCCAGCGGCGGGTTAGCCCCACCTCGCGGTGAGGAACCTCCACCTCGTCAGCTCGGCGCGAGCGCGCCGAGCCCATGCGCTGCTCCCCCTCGATCCGGGTGTTGGAAGGTTATGTCATGACTCCGGCTCCTCCCTCGCGGCATAGCCCCACGTGCCCATTGTAGCACGATGCAGGCCAGCAGTCACAACCACACCCCCACAACCTCGCTCGCCAGGCTGGCGGTCACGACCGGCCGGCCAAGCGCTCGCCCAAGCTCAGCCAGGCTCCAGTCGTCCAGGGTGTGCTCCCCGGCGGCATCCAGCATGCTCCGCGGCAGGACGACGACGTCGCCCAGTTCCTTCCCGGATAGCTGCTCGACCACGTCTCGGGCCGTGAGCAGGCCAGCCACCGTCACAGGCTGGCCCAGAAAGCGGTTGGCCACCCCCACCGCCTGGCAGGAGGTGCCGAGCATTGAACCGAGGTCCCGAGCCACCTGCTCCAGGAAGGGCAGGAAGGCCATGCCCGTCACCAGCGTCACGTGCCTTCCCGGGGTACGCACGCTGTGTCGTCGCACGAGCCGCCGCCTCGTCCGCGCCCAGTCCTCCACAAACTGGCGCACGAGGCCCACGCCGTTCTGCAGCTGCGGGAAGCCGTCGTACGTCTGCGCCCCTGGAAGAGGCCGCCCGGCGAGCAGATAGAGCTCGTCCGAAGGGTGCACGAAGCGCCGCCCAACCTCCCGGTAAGCGCGATGCCGCCAGTCATCGGCAAGCCTCAGCAGGTCGCGCGCCCCGCTGGGCGTGACCCGCTCGAGACGCACCGGGTGGTGCGCTGATAGCCCCACCGGAACCAGCGACACCGACTCAACCACATCGCGGAGCTCCCACAGGTCCGCTATCGTCCGCGAGAGCGCTTCGCCGTCGTTCCATCCGGGGCAGACCACCACCTGCGCATGCACTCTGATGCCGAGATCCCCGAGGCGCCGGAGCTGCTGGCGGACGTCCGGACTCGACCGGGTGCCCAGAAGGCGGCGGCGCAGGTCCGGGTCAGTCGCGTGGACCGAGACGTACAGAGGGCTCAGGCGCTGCTCGGCCAGGCGCTCCCAGTCGGCCTCGTCGAGGTTTGTCAGCGTGACAAAGCTGCCATGCAGGAAGGAGAGCCGATAGTCGTCGTCGCGGACGTAGAGCGACGGCCGCAGGCCGTCCGGAAGCCCCTTGAGGAAGCAGAACGGGCAGTGGTTGGCACAGGCGCGCAGCCCGTCAAAGAGGGCCTGCTCAAAGGCCACACCCCAGGGCTGGTCATAGCGGCGCCTGCCCCGCCGCAGGATCGTCTCTCCCTCCCGCCAGATGGAGAGCACGACGTCCTCGTGCGCCCCGTAGAACTGGAAATCCAGCGCGTCGCGCAACGGATGCCCGTTTACGGCGAGAACCCTGTCCCCCACCCGGAGGCCGATCTCTGCGCCAAAGCCGCCCGGCGCGAGGCCGGCGATCACCCCGCCGTCTGGCACTGCACCTCCACCTTGCTGACCAGCGGCCATGGCTCCGTGTAGCGGTAGGTGTAGCTCTCAACATCGGCATACACGCCGCGATACTCCGGTGGGAGGAGCTCTGCCAGGCGGTACATGGCCTCGTCGGTCATGACCCGCAGCTCCTCACGGCGCCGATGTCCGCGCAGCAGGAAGCGAAAAGGCCGGCCGATGCGCACGTGCAGCGGCGTCTTCCGGAGGCGCTTCAGGCTAGAGAGATAGCGCTCATGGCCGTACTGCACAAAGGGGACAACCGGCACGTCGGTGAGAGCGGCGACAAGCGCGGCGCCCTCACGGCCGCGCTGCAGCCTGCCGTGCTCACTTCGCGTCCCCTCCGGAGCGATCACAAGCACGTCGCCCTTCCGCAAGACCTGCAGCGCGAGGCGTATGGCCTGCAGGTCAGCCTCGCCACGGCGCACCGGCACAGCTCCATAGGCACGCACGAAGAGACCAAGCACCGGCGCTCGGAAGAGATCGACCTTGGCAAGCATCACCACGTCCCGGCGCAGGAACATCCCGGGGAGGACGACATCTACCAGGTTGACGTGGTTCATAAGCACAAGGACGGGGCCTTCGCTCGGAAGATTCTCCACACCCTCCACGTCGTAGGGCAAAAAGAGCGCGATCAGGGGTCGCAGGATCGCGTTGATGAGACGCTGCCCAAGGATCACAGGCTCACTTCTCCTCTACGGGGCACATCAGGTTTTCGATGGCGCGGAGGACCTGCGAGATGCTCATGCAGGTAGTATCCAGGATGATCGCATCAGGAGCCGGACGAAGCGGAGCCGCGGCCCGCATCGAGTCTATCATATCCCGCCTGCGCATCATCTGCAACACGGTCTCGTACGACGGCTGCTCGCCGCGCGCCATCATCTCGCAGTAGCGACGGCGCGCCCGCTCGTCTACTACAGCGTCGAGGTAGATCTTCAGATCGGCATCTGGCATTACGACCGTCCCAATATCCCGGCCAACCATCACCACCCGCCCCCCGGCGCCGATGCGTCGCTGCTGCTCCGTCAGGGCAGCGCGCACCCCCGTATAGGCCGACACCGGCGACACGTTGGCATCGACCTCCGGCCGGCGGAGGTCCCAGGTCACATCCCTCCCGTCAAGCAGGACGGTGTACTGCCGCCCATCGTGGACCGTTGGCCGCACAACATCGATGTGCACCTCGTTCGCCAGGCGAGTGACAGCCTCCTCGTCGTCGATGGGAACGGCTCGCTCAAGGCATGCCCAGGTGACGGCCCGGTACATGACCCCAGTATCGAAGTAGAGGTATCCGAGCCGCTCGGCAAGCCGCTGGCCGATCGTGCTCTTGCCGGACGCTGCCGGCCCGTCGATGGCAATCCTCGATGGCTTGCTCAATGCTCCTGCTCCTGCTCCTGCTTCCGACTCCGGCCACCCGCCGGTCTGCGCCGCGTGCCTGCGCGTCGCCGCAGAGGCGGCTCCTCCCGGATGGCGCGGATCGCCCGGAGCTCAGCCGGCGTAAGCTCCCGGTGCTCCCCCGGCCTGAGGCGGCCCAGCTGCAGCGGACCCATGCGCACGCGGATCAGCCGGAGCACCTCATAGCCCACCGCCTCCAGCATTCGCCGGATCTGCCGCTTGCGCCCCTCGCACAAGACGATGCGCAGCCAGGTACCTCCATCGCCCCGGCCCTCGACCCCGACCTGCGCCGGGCGCGTCCGCCCTCCCTCCAGGCCGATGCCCTGCCGCAGTCGCTCGAGCGCCTCCTCGTCCGGCTGCCCTGCTACCAGCACCCGGTACTCCTTCTCGTGCTCATAGCGGGGGTGCGCCAGCCTGAGGGCCAACGCCCCGTCGTTAGTGAGCAGAACCAGGCCTTCGCTGTCCATGTCCAGGCGGCCAACCGGATACAGACGCGCGCGGTGCGGCACTAGGTCCACGACCGTCGTCCGCCCGCGGATGTCGCTCGCCGCCGACAGCACCCCGCGCGGCTTGTGCAGCACCACGTAGACGGGTGCTTCCGGCCTCACCGTGCGCCCGTCGACCTGTATGACGTCGTGTTCCGCGTCGACCTTCGTGCCCAGCGTGGTCACGACCTCGCCGTTCACCTTCACCCTGCCTGCCAGGATCATCTCTTCGGCCCTGCGACGCGAGGCTACCCCCGCGTGCGCCAGAACCTTCTGCAGGCGCTCCTCAGGCAAGAGAACCTCCATCAGAACCTGCGCCATCGGTGGCCGATGGCCCCATGCCTACGGCGCCACGGCCTGCAGGGGAACCTCCGCCAGCACGGCGCTCCCAAGGCGGAAACAGGCCAATCCCGCAGCAGTGCCTCCCTCGTCCGGACCCAGGGGAGGCACGACGCGGTGCAGCCGCAGCCACGGCAACTGCCACAGCGGGAGCAGCACCTGCGGATGCCCGTCCATGATCAACACCTGCTCTCGCCCATCGGGCTCGCGGACCCTGTTCAGCCCCTTGGGCCCGAGCTGCAGACCGAACGCCCGATAGTGCGCAAAGTAGTAGTCGAGAAGCAGGCGCGTATCCCGGTAGCGGTCGTCGCTGCCCAGCACGACACAGACTGCCCGCCCTCCCGGCCGCGAGGCTATCGACACCAGGCATTGCCCCGCCGCTGCAGTCGTTCCCGTCTTCACCCCCTGCGCGCCCTCGTACGATCTCAGAAGCTCGTTCAGGTTGACGAGCGTCCTCCACCCAGCGCGACGCTCGCGCGTGCGCACGATCGCCGCAAAGACGGGATTCTCCAGGCAGCGCAGGGCGATCTCGGCCAGGTCAGCAGCGCTGCTATAGTGCTCGGGATCGTCGAGCCCGTGCGGGTTGGCAAAGTGCGTATCCCTGAGGCCCCAACGCGTCACCTGCTCATTCATCAGCGAAACAAACGCCGCCTCCGATCCGGCGACGTGCCGCGCAATGGCCAGGGCAGCGGCATTGTCGGAGGAGAGCAGCAGCGCGTACAGCAGGTCCTCTAGGCTCCAGGTTTCCCCAACTCTCAGCCCCAGCAGCGACTCGACCGTCAGGTCCGCCGGATAGATGGTAACCGTGTCGTCGAGGTGGCCGCGCTCGATGGCCACAAGAGCCGTTACCATCTTGGTCGTACTCGCCGGTGCCAGCCGGGCGCTTGCGTGCTTCTCGTATATCCGGGTCCCGGTGCCTGCATCCAGTAACAATGCCGCTGCAGAGCTGACGGCCGGTACGGAGAGCTCGCCAAGCAGCCGCACCTGGTGCGGCCACAGCGCGTTGTCGTCCACATCCCGGGCAGAGAGCCTCGGCGGCCCAAAGCCCACACAGAAGCCCTGGCCGAGGGCCAGGGCCAGGATGATGAGCAGTCGAACTGGCCCCGATGCACGGCCCATTGCAGCAAGCCCTCTCGGCGGCCCCAGAGTCCCATCTCACGAGCCGGCCGGGGCAATTGTAGCTGAGGCTCAAGGACCGGTCAAACCCTCGGTCACACGGGCCACGGAGATGACGACTCATTCCATCGGGCTGCGGAGCCCATGTGCCTCGGACGCGCCGTACTCGAACATGCAAACCGGGCGGGTGGCAAGGCTACCCGCCCGATTGGCAATCCTGCCGGAGCTATCCGCTACGTCCCAGCCCAGCGGGCCGCCGTGCGCGTCTCAAGCCGCCGGGTAGAATGGATCCGGACACTGCGGACAACCCTTCACACCCTTTCCTGCCAGCGCAAGGCCGTCCGCTCCTCTGCGCTCACCAGCTAGAACGGGACCTCATCCTCGAACGTCGCCTCGGCCTCCTCTGGTGCAGCACCAGGCGCTGCCTCGCCCCTTGGCCCGCCCAGGAAGACGACCCGCGTGGCACGCAGCTCCAGAGTCGCCCTCGGCTCGCCCGTGTTCCGGTCCTTCCATGCCGAGGCGCCCACGGTCCCCTCGACCAGCACCAGCCGCCCCTTGGTCAGGTACTGGTTGCAGATCTCCGCCTGACGGCCCCAGGCCGACACGCGGAACCACGTCGTCTCCTCGCGCTGCGTCCCCTCGCGGTCGGCCCAGCGCCGCGTTGTCGCCACGCTGAAGGACGTGACCGGGGTGCCGTCCTGGGTATAGCGCATCTCCGGATCCCGTCCCAGGTGTCCCACTACGACAGTCCGCTGGTACATTCGACTCCTCCTTATGCTCGAGCCCGCTCCTGTTGCATTATAACACAAATGTTCTGGGGCACAAACTACATAAGGGTCACTGTTCTTCGCTCACGCCGGTCGGCTGCGCGATCTCAATGCGATTGCGCCCGCCTGTCTTGGCGCGATAGAGCGCCTCGTCGGCGCGCCTGACGACGGCAGCCGGATCCTCGGCGTCGACCAGCGGATCGTAGCCGGCGACCCCAAAGCTCGCCCCCATCTGCACGGCCTGCCCAGCCGCCGTGAACTCGTGCGCCTCAATCCGCCGACGGAGCCGCTCACAGAGCGACACACTCGCCTCCGGCGTAGCATGCGGCAGAAGGATGGCAAACTCGTCCCCGCCGTACCGGGCCACGACATCTCCGCGCCGCACTCCGGTCGAGATGAGGCGGGCAAAGACTCGCAGCATCTCGTCGCCAGTGAGATGCCCGTAGCGATCGTTCACCCGCTTCAGGCCGTCAGCATCGATCAGCACAAGCGTCAACGGTATGTTATGGCGCCTCGAGCGCGACATCTCCTCCTCGAGACGCTGGTAGAAACTGCGATGGTTCAGCAGCCCCGTGAGACCGTCGCGGGTCGCCAGGTACTGCGCCTGCTCGAAGAGCCGCGCGTTGTCGAGCGCGGCCGCGGCCTGGTTCGAGAGGATGCGCAAGAGCTGCAGCTCTTCGGGCGCAAAAGCCCCATCACGCTCCGCCGCCACCGTGACAATGCCCAGGCACGTCCCCCGCGTCGCCAGGCGGCTGGACGCGCAGGTGGCCAGAGTCGCCGGAGGCTGTTCGGGCTGCGCCGGCACCACGATAACCTCCACGTTCTCCCTCGCCCGCTGCAGCGCCTCCGGCTCGGTGCACACCTGCTGGGCGGACTCGTGGAGCGCCTCCAGGAGGCAATCGGGCAGCGGCCACTGCGAGTGCACACGCACCGACGGCCCCCCCACCTCCGAGCTCAAGAGGTAGAGCCCCAGCACGTCGCACGGCAGCGCAGCCGTGATGGCCCTCTGAAAGACCTCCAGCACGTCATCGCGGTGTAGCGCTCCAGCTAGCGCCAGGCCAACCTCCTCGAGGCGGCGCAGCTCGCGCCGCCGCTGCCGGCGCAGCTCCCGGTTTGCGCGGGTAAGCTCGTCCATCAGATAGCGGTTGGCCAGCAGCAGTTCCTGCCTCTCGAGCGCCCGCTCGACCGCTTTCTTCAACTGGCCGATATCCTCGAGCGGCTTGCGCAGATAGTCACAGGCGCCCAGCCGTAGGGCTTCCACTGCGGACGCCAGGTCCGCATGGGCGCTCAGAATCAGCGCCTCGGTGTCGGGGCTTCGCGCTTTGACCTGGCGCAGCAGGGCGAGACCATCCACATCCGGCAGGCGGAGGTCGATGATGACCACGTTGTAAAAGTCCCACTCCATAAAGGTCAGGGCCTGCTTGCCATCGTGGGCCAGCGAGACCTCCAGACCCGGCCCCTCAAGGACATCGTGGATCATCTCCCGCACCGCACGGTCGTCGTCAACGACCAGAAGCCTCGCCCGGTGTCCTGTCGTACCTACCGATTGCTGGGCACTGCGCATGGTTGGCCCCTCTCACCTCTGGAACCCATGGATGCGGCCCGCAGCAAACGCAGACCCTCCTGCCCGGCAACGATCACAAGATCTGCCAGCCCAAGAAACAGCCCGTGCTCGACGACGCCCGGAACCGCCTTGATGGCGGCAGCGAGCGCGGCCGGATCCTCTATCGGTCCAAATCTACAGTCGACAATGTAGTGACCCTCGTCGGTGAGCAACGGCTCCCTGCCCTTCATGCGGCGCGCGACCTCGGCTCCCAGGTCTGCCAGGGCTTTGGCCGTGAGCGTCCAGCCGAAGGGCACGACCTCGACCGGCAGCGGCACCCTCGTGCCCACTCTTGGCACGAGCTTGCTCTCATCGACGACGATGATCTCACATCGGCTCGCCCGTGCAACGATCTTTTCCCGCAGCAGGGCACCCCCGGCACCCTTGACGAGGCGGAGGGCCGCGTCCACCTCGTCCGCCCCATCTATTGTTACGTCAATCTCGGGATGCTCGTCCAGCGTGGTGAGCGGGATCCCCTGCTCCCGAGCCAGAGCCTCGACTGCCCGCGATGTGGGTATGCCCAGAATCCCTTGCAGCCGCCGGGTCTGCAGCAGGTGGCCAATCCGCCGCACCGCAAAGGCGGCCGTCGCCCCGCTCCCCAGCCCCACGACCATCCCGCTCTCGACGTAGCAGACGGCGCACTCTGCTGCCCTGCGCTGGCGCTCCGCCACCTGAAGCGGCGACAGGCCCTTCTGCTCAACCACAGGGCCTACCTCCCAACATCGGCTTCCCCTGCCCGATCTCGCCCTCGCCTCAGCGACCAGCCAGGGCTAAGGCGAGATCGGCCGGCACCTCCACCTGCAGCCCCTCGGCCCATGGGCCAAGGCCCCGGGCCTCGGCGAGCTGCAGATACTCCAACTCGCCAGGCTC
>JAIMBM010000578.1 GCA_023511475.1 Anaerolineae bacterium | reverse complement strand
GTGCCGGCGCCCTAGCGGTCCACCTCACCCATGGTCAGGTCAATCGAGCCAAGAATGACCACCACGTCGGCGACGAGATGACCGACGCACATATCGCGCAGCGCCTGCAGGTTGATCAGCGAGGTCGGCCGCACCCGGAAGCGGTACGGGTTGGGCGAGCCATCGCTGATCAGGTAAAAGCCCAGCTCTCCCTTGGGCGCCTCGATGCGGGCATAGGCCTCGCCAGCGGGCGGCCGGATGCGTCGGACCCCCTCAGCCATCACCGGGCCCTCGGGGATCTGGGCCAGAGCCTGCTCGAGGATGCGCGCGCTCTGGCGCATCTCGCCAAGCCGCACGAGGAAGCGGGCGTAGGCATCCTGCCCCCGCTCGGTGACCACGTCAAAGTCGAAGCGGTCGTAGATCGAGTACGGCTCGGCCCGGCGGATGTCGTAGGCCACGCCAGAGCCCCGCAGCACCGGCCCCGTGACGCCATAGGCAATGGCCCGCTCCGGCGGCAGCACCCCGACGTTCTGCAGGCGCGCCATAAGGATCTCGTTGCCGGTCAGGAGCCGATCGAGCTCGTCCACAAAGGCCGGCAGCCCGGCCACGACCTTTTTGGCTCCTGGAATGAACTCGGGCGGCACATCCTCGACCACGCCACCCGGCCGGATGTACGAGGGCGTCATCCGCGAGCCCGAGGCCATCTCAAAGAGGTCCAGGATGTACTCGCGCTGCCGCAGGCAGTAGAGCACCGGCGTGAAGAAAGCGCCCAGGTCGTTCAACAGGAAGCCGATGGCCACACAGTGATTGACCACCCGCGTGAGCTCGGCCATGATCACGCGAAGGTACTCGGCCCGCTCGGGGATCGGCCCGATGCCGGCAAGCTTTTCGACCGCGAGGGCATAGGCAAGGTTGTTGCTCATGCCGCAGATATAGTCCAGGCGGTCGGTGAAGGGCACGTTCTGCACATAGGTACGCTGCTCGGCCGTCTTCTCGATGCCCCGATGCAGGTAGCCAAAGTAGGGCTTGAGGTCGACCACCCGCTCCCCATCGAGGGTCAGAAGCATGCGAAAGACTCCGTGGGTCGACGGGTGCTGCGGCCCCACGTTGATGCTCAGGGTCTCAGTTCTCAGCATGGGGCACCTCTTCGTCGGCCATGGTGGCGACCATCTCGGCGTTGGGCACGGTGCGGTTCTCAAAGGTCTTGCGCAGCGGATGCCCCGGGAACCCCTCCCAGAGGAGGATGCGGCGCAGGTCCGGATGGCCCGCGAAGGAGATGCCGAGGAGGTCATAGACCTCGCGCTCCTGGAACTCGGCAGCAGGCCAGATGCCCACGAGGGAGGGCACCGTAGCCTGATCCCATGGGCCGCTGACCTTGAGGACCAGAGGCCCGCCTCCCTGGGCGATGCTGTAAAGGTGATAGACGACCTCAAACTGCTCGCCCCGGTCCACGCCGGTCACATTGGAGAGATAGTCGTAGCCGGCCTCGTCACGCAGCCAGGAAGCGACCCGCACAAGGTCGCCCACCGGCACGCGCAACGTCGGGTCCTTTGCACCCTCGACGGGCTCGGCCGCGAGGCCGGGCAGCGCCGCCTGCAGGCGAGAGATGATGTCCAGTTCGGTCACGCGCTCGGTCCTTCCTGACACATCCATGCGACGCGCGGCACACGCTCCGGGCAGCGTTGCACCAGGCCGGGGCGGGCAGGTACGCGCGACACCTCAGGCGCTGGCCTTCGCTTTCCGGTACCACGGAACGCTGAGTATCGACTGTCGGCCGATCTTAGCCTGCAGCTCCATGAGCCCCTGCAGGAAGGCTTCGGGGCGGGGCGGGCAGCCGGGCACGTAGACGTCCACCGGGATGATCTCGTTGACCCCCTGCACCACGGCATAGGAGGTGAAGGTGCCACCCGAGATGGCGCACGAGCCCACGGCGATGACGTACTTGGGCTCGGGCATCTGGTCATAGAGCCGACGCACCTGCGGCGCCATCTTGTGGGTAACTGTACCCGCGATGAACATGAGGTCCGCCTGACGGGGGGTGGCACGAAAGACCTCAGCGCCGAAACGGGATATGTCCCACCGGGAGGCGGAGGTGCAGATCATCTCGATGGCACAGCAGGCCAGGCCAAAGCTGATGGGCCAGAGGGAGGAGCGGCGGGCCCAGTTGTAGACCCAGTCCACGCTGGCGATGAGGACGTTTCGCCGCAACTCAGGCGGCACGACGACTTTCCTGTCTTCGCTCATGGTAGGCTCCACACAAGCTACAGGCACCCCGTTGGCTGCCAGCGGCTCTGCCTTCGCCCGTCATCTCCATTGCAGGTCGCCGTGGGCCCACGCGTAGGCCAGGCCCACGACCAGGATGCCGAGGAAGATCACCGCCTCCACCAGAGCGAAGAGCCCCAACTGCCCATAGGCGGCAGCCCAGGGATAGAGGAAGACGGTCTCGACATCGAAGACCAGGAAGAGAAGGGCGTAGATATAGTACTGAACGCGCAACTGGATCCAGGACTCGCCCTGGGAGACCAGACCGCACTCGTAACGCGCTCGTTTGGCGGGGGTCGGGCGGCGGGGGCCGGCGAGTGCACCTACAACGAGAGCGGCCACGGGGAAGAGGATGGCTACGACGCCGAAAAGACCAACGAAGGCGTAGTGATTCAGCAACTATTCCTCCTTTGGAGACCGGCTCGTTGCAGAATTCACACACGCGCTATCATACCACAGGAAACGCCAGAAAGCAAGAGGGAAAAAGCCCACTTTGTATGCAACTCCTCCCCCGCCTGGGTCCCATCCCCCTCGCCCCCTTCCCAACCGCCGCTGCGGCGGCTGGGAAGGGGGCGTTCTTTCCTATGGAGGGGCTCGAGTTTGGCCTTTCG
>JAIMBM010000577.1 GCA_023511475.1 Anaerolineae bacterium | reverse complement strand
GTAATCCGCGCTCGCCAGCGAAACCACCCACTCGCGACCTCCTGAGGGTCATACTTTGTCGCCACAAACTTCTCGACGGCGTGCCGTAAGCTGAGGAAGAGGTAGTGACGCATGGGAAAAGACTGTGGATACATTCGCAGGCCCGGAAACCGAACCTCATGCCCGGCCGACCAAGCCAGTTCGACCCGGCAAGGCTGCCGCTTCCAGGCATTCAGTCTGTGTGGATAGAACGGCTGGAAGGGATAATACCAACGCATCGTCTCCTGAAAGTACGGATGATCATGATCCGGAGATTCGCGCGTCGGGATGAAGGTGAACTCCATAAAGTTGACTGCGTTATACCCCTCGTTCTCCACTTCTCGGAAGGCCTCGGCCAGAGTGCACCCTGAGCGCACGGGCACGCGGAACTCGTCGACGTCCACGTGCATGAACCAGTCTGCGTCGAGCATCTCAGCCAGGCGCTCCTTGTGCTCCAGTTGGGGACGCAGGCTGAACGTCCCTCCTCGCGGAAGAGTGTCGATACCAATGAGGCCTCGGCCAAGGTAGCGTTCCGCCAGCTCAACGGTCCGATCAGTTGAGCAGTTGTCCGTGAGATGCACTTGCACTCCCTGTGAGATGAGATGCTCGAGGCAGGCCGTTATGAATCGCTCTCCGTTGTACACCTGGAGCAGGGCCACGACGCGTAGACTTCTTCTCATCTCTCCGATTCCCGAAGCAAAAACGACCCGGATCACATCCAGAAGGCCGAACAGAACGGATGTCCTCGCGTCAAGCGTGCGCTGAACCCAGTCGCTGCGAAACTCTAGCTTTGCGGCTGCCTCAGGAGCCTGGCGACTTCTGGCCGAGCGAACCAGTGAGGCAGTGCCTCTCCTTTGTCGATGTATTTCTTCGCTTCGGCCACAGAAAGCGACAGGAAGGTCGTGCCTGCCACACGACTCCGCTCCTCGTACCGGTCCTCCTCGGGCACGTAGACAAGCTCTCGGAATGGAATGGGTGTGATCCCAACCTCGTGAGCATAGCCCATCACCAAGGCCATTGCCTTCCCTGGCTCATGGAAATGGCCCTCTTCCTCAGTGGGGCCAGCCACGCCATAGCCAGCCACGATCATGTGGTTTGCCCCATAGTTTCTGGCCACAACCGCATGCCAGAGCGCCTCCCGAGGTCCTACACGGCGCGCCGCCAAAGCCAACGCAGTGAGGACTACGCGACCAGGATCGTAATGCTCGACTACCGCCTCGCAGCACAGGACGCGAGTGCGTGCCGAGATCCAATCACCGGCATTACACCCGATTTCCGGACAGATAAGCAGCGTTGCATCGAGCTCCGCCGCGATCCGTTTGGTCAACTCCTCGTGCGGGCGGAAGATCGGTACCCACGGGCGGAAGGCTACTACGTTCCGTCGCCCCAGCCCCTCAAGGAGATGTCGCACCTCTTCCGGCGTTCGTCGAAGATGGGCAAAATCAGTGTGCACAGGCAGTCGAAGCACTTTGATAGCGCCACTGATGTAGCTCCCACCCCACCTCAACATCTCTGCCACGAGCGGATGGCGCTCGTCCGTCGTACCACAGACCTCAAGGCTCTCCTGATCCAGATTCGATCGGTATCGCTCCTCGACGTCCATCACGGCGAGCAACTCGTGCCCAGGGCCACGCAGTGCAACTCGGTCACCTGGCCGGAGCTCGCTTTCATCAGGGACGGGAAGCGTGATCGGCATCGGCCAGAGTGTCCCGTTTGCTAGACGCATCTCCGTCAAGACGCGCCGATAGTCTGCCTCGTTCATGAAACGGTCGAGAGGTGAGAAAGCCCCGGTAGCCAATAGCTCGAGATCGCACATGGACCGCGGCGACAACTGCAAGGAGGGGAGCCTGGTAGCTTCCCTCTCTAGTTCCTCCCGTTCCGGAGCACCAGTTACCAGCAGACTGACTAGCCGCTCACCATAAGGAGCTACAAGCTCCTGCTTGGTCCTCGTGCCCTGTTGAGGCAGGTATGCGCGTACAACGTCGGGGGCTGCACCCAGAGCTGCCACCCGCCCCTGCTCTAGCCACACTGCCCGAGTGCAGACCTGCCGCACCACATCCATGCTGTGGCTCACAAACAGGATCGTCGCCCCGGCCTCACGAAACTCGTTGATACGAGCCATGCTCTTCCGCCGAAAAGCCTCGTCCCCGACCGACAGGGCCTCGTCCACAATGAGCACGTCGGGCATGGCATCGGTAGCAATTGCGAACCCTAGACGAGCCAGCATGCCTGAGGAATAGGTCCGCAAGGGAGCATCGATAAAGTCCCACAGCTCGGCAAAGCTCACGATGCTGTCAAACCTGTCCCGTATCTGCCGGGCCGTGAACCCGAGCAGCGCACCGTTCAGGTACACGTTCTCTCGGCCTGTCAACTCTGGCTGAAAGCCAGCCTGGAGCTCCAAGAGCGGTGCAACACGTCCCTTCACCCACACTCGCCCCTCGGTCGGCCTCAGCACGCGGGCTACGACCTTGAGCAAGGTGCTCTTGCCTGCCCCGTTGCGGCCGATGATGCCCAAAACCTCGCTCCTGCGCACCTCCAGGTTGACATCTCGAAGTGCCCAGAAGTCGTGGTAGCGGTTTCTGCCCTGAAGGGCGCGAATAGCGTACTCCTTAAAAGTGCCGACCCGTTCCTGGGGCACCCGGTACCGCACCGACACCCCTTCGAGTCGCACTACTATCTCGCCCTCGGGCTGCGAAACCTTTAGCGCACGCCTAGATTCGGTAAGCAAACTCATCGGCTCTCTTTGTGAATACAGCCCAGCCGACGACCAGGCAAACTACAGACAGCAAGGTCGCTGTTGCCACCAGCGCAGGACTCGGCCACACGCCTTCGTATAAGGGCAGGCG
>JAIMBM010000576.1 GCA_023511475.1 Anaerolineae bacterium | reverse complement strand
CCCCCCCCCCCCCCAAACACCCCCTCCCATTCTGGATTCCCCGCCCCCGTGCCGCGGGGGCGGGGTTGGGGGTGGGGGTCCCTCGATGGGCCATGCCCTCGCCCTACTACCGAAGAAGGCCGTCCGCCCCTTGGAGGGGACAGGGGGAGGGGGATTCCCCGACGACAAGGGCTATGCGCAGCCTAGCTCCGTTCCATGCGCTGAACGCGCAGCTGAACACGTACCAGCAGCCCGCCGCTTGACGCGCCGCCGATCACGGGCATAATCCTCATGAGCTTGAAGCAATCCATCACATCGCGAGGAGGTCCGCCATGATCGCGCAAGTGACCCTCACCGTCTCCGAGTCCAAACGACTGATCGCCCGCGGTGTCGCGGCGCTGGATATCGTCCGCGAGCGAATGCACCGGGGCATCGTGATGGTGTCGACCGGCACCACCAACGCCTACGTCCTCGAGGAGTTGCTCGGCGAGCGCTTTGACAAGCGAACATATGTGACGGGCCGCATCACACCCTCTGGCAAGGCGCTGGAGTGGCCCGCCGCCAACCGGCCCGATGCGGTCTTTCGCGACGGCAGGCTGGCCCCCGACCTCGACCGGTACAGCGCGGTCAGAGTCATGGGGCCGGGCGACATCTTTATCAAGGGCGCCAATGCCCTCAACTATGAGCGCGGCGTTGCCGGCATCTGGGTCGGCGGGGAGGGGGGCGGCACCATCGGGAACACCCTCGGCTACATCATCACTCGAAGGCTGACGCTGCTCATTCCCGTGGGGCTGGAGAAATGCGTGCCCTACCCCATCGAGGCCGCCAGCGCGGCCATCTCGGAAGAGACCGAGACGCTCGGGCCGGTCGTCAGTCTCTTCCCGGTGCATGGCCGCATCTTTACCGAGATCGAGGCTCTCCGCACCCTCGCGGGCGTCGAGGTCATCCCCTGCGGCGCTGGCGGGATCGCGGGGGCAGAGGGGAGCGTGTCCCTGCTTCTTCGTGGAGATGCCGACGCCGTGCGCGCGGCCACGGCCGTCATCGACGGCATCCGCGGCGAGCCGCCCTTCTACCCGTCCTGAGGCCGCAAAAAGCCCCCCACAGGGCCCGGTGACGGGCGCTCTTCACAAGGGCCTGGTCAGCGCCCGCCGGGCCCTCCCGGACATGGGGCCACCCAGGGGCCGTCTCAGCTCTGACTGTTTTGCTGCGCCGCCTCATCAGCCGCGCGACGCACGGCCTCCCTGGCGCGGTCGAGCATCTCAATGACCGCGTCGGCCGCGTCGCGCCGCCGAGGGGCCTCGGGATCCTCCTCGAGGGCCCGCCGCCTGGCCGCACGCTGCTGCAGCTTGCGATCGGCCAGGACCGCCGCACACAAGAGGAGGACTGCCACCGCCACCATCACCAACACGACAGGCAGCGTGTCCACGGCAGAACTCCATCCCAGACTCAGATCAGCCCCAACTGCCGGCCAACCATCTCAAAGGTGTCCAGGACACGGTCCATCTGCTCATCGGTGTGCGTGGCCATATAGCTGGTGCGCAACAGCGAGTGCCCCTCCGGTACCCCGGGCGGGATGACCGGGTTGGTGTAGACGCCAGCGTCGAACAGGGCCTTCCAGGCGAAGATTGTCTTCATGTCGTCGCCGATGTAGATCGGGATGATCGGCGTCTCACTGGCTCCGGTATTGTACCCAAGCTCCTGGTAGCCCTTGCGCATCTTGTTGGTGATCGCCCAGAGCCGCTGGATCCGCTCGGGCTCGGTCTCCATGACGTCGAGGGCCGCGAGCGCGGCAGCAACGTTCGAGGGCGGCATGCTGGCGCTAAAGATCAGAGACCTCGCCATATGCTGGATGTAGTGGATGACATCCGCATCCCCGGCGAGAAAGCCGCCAAGCGAGGCGAAGGACTTGCTGAAGGTGCCCATGATCAGGTCTACATCATCGTTGAGCCCAAAGTGAACGCCGGTGCCCCGGCCTCCGCCCAGCACACCGATAGAGTGCGCGTCGTCCACCATGAGCCGTGCGCCATACTTCTTGCAGAGGGGGATGATCTGTGGCAGTGGGGCGATATCCCCACCCATGCTAAAGACGCCATCGACCACCACAAGCTTGCCAACATCGCCACTGGCCTGCAGGGTGCGCTCGAGGTCGGCGATGTCGTTGTGGCGGAAGCGCTTCATCTCGCCATAGGACAGCCGACAGCCATCGAGGATGCTGGCATGGTCCTCGCGGTCGGTGATCACCACGTCGCCGCGGCCGACCAGCGCCGAGATGGCGCCGAGGTTGGTCTGGAAGCCGGTGCTGAAGACCAGGGCGCTCTCCTTCCCGACGAAGGCAGCCAGCCGGGCCTCCAGCTCTTTGTGCAGCGCCAGGTTCCCATTGAGGAAACGAGAGCCGGTACAGCTCGTCCCGTATCTTTGCACGGCATCGATGGCTGCCTGGCGCACCTTAGGATGCGTCGTCAGGCCAAGGTAGTTGTTGGAGCCGATCATGATGAGGCGTCGGCCTTCGATGACGACCTCGGTGCCCTCGGTGTGATCGAGCGGGATGAAATATGGATAATAGCCCGCATCCATCGCCTCACGAGCGCGAGTGAACTGCCTGCACTTCTCAAAGAGATCCATGGGTGCTCCTTTCCTCCGGAACCGGGCTCTGCACAGAACAGCGGTCCACCCCTTGCCACGGCATCCATATGCCGCTGAACAAAACCTAGCAGGCAGTGCATGCGGCAGGATTATACCATCGTGGGCTGCGGCAGTGAAATAGGCGCCGCGGGGTCACTGTTCAGGCTCGCCTCCTAGCAGCGCCGGCTGCCACGCGTTGCCCCCACCCCGCTCCCCTCCCCCGAGCGGACACGGCGTGCCCGCTCGGGGGAGGGGCCATTCTCTATGGG
>JAIMBM010000575.1 GCA_023511475.1 Anaerolineae bacterium | reverse complement strand
GGCGCGCCACACGACCGCTAAGGAGCGATAGAGCCAGTGGTCAGGGACGAGGACCGGAAAAGGCCAAACTCCAGCCCGTACCAGGGTAGGGCCGGGCTGCGGCCCAGCGAGACGCCCGGCTGCAGCAGAGGCAGTGACGCACCCTGGATACACCTCAAGCCTTTGCTCGCTTGACAGCCTGCCGCCGTGCCTCTATCCTTCTCCCCAACACGTCACAGATCATGAGGAGGCCACGATGAGCGACGCCGCCTTTCAAACCATCCTCGCCCGACGGAGCATCCGCCAGTACACCGCCCAGCCCATCGCGCCGCACGAGATCCGGCGCCTGCTGGAGGCGGCGATGGCGGCCCCATCGGCGAGCAACCGGCAGCCCTGGCACTTTGTGGTGATCACCGACCGCGGCACCCTGGACAGCCTGGCCGAGGCGCACCCCCACGGCAAGATGCTCTTCAGCGCCCCTCTGTGCATCGCCGTCTGCGGCGACCACCAGAACGAGTACTGGGTCCAGGATTGCTCCGCAGCCACGGAGAACGTGCTCCTGGCCGCAACCGCCATGGGGCTCGGCTCGGTGTGGCTCGGCGTCCATCCCCGACAGGAGCGCGAGCGTGCCGTGCGCGACATCCTTGGCATTCCGCCGCAGCACACGCCGCTGTGTCTCATCTCAATCGGCTACCCGGCGGAGCACAAGGAGCCGCGCACGCAGTACGACGAGTCCAGAGTGCACTATGAGCGCTGGTAGTCTCACAGGCCGAGGTGCGGGGCCACCCACTCCAGGTCCAGCTTCTGCAGCGTGGCCGGGGTGGGCACGCCGGTCTGCGGATCCCAGCCCATGATCCCGTAAAAGACGCTCAGATGCCGGTCCAGCACGGCCGGGTCGACGGGCCTCTCGTTGATTGACCCGCTCTTGAAGGGCGTGGCCATACGGGCCGGCAGGGCATCGTCCGCGCGTGTGAGGCCTTCGCGCAGATTGAAGGCGCGTGCGACCGTCAGGGCGCGCTGGGCGGCGAGCTGCAGCTCAAAGACGTTGGTCTGCCACCCGGTGATCGCGTTGACGAGCTGCACGAGCTGGTCTACTGTCCAGGGAACAAACATACACATGCCGAACTGATTGTCCAGCCACGTCCAGTTGCTGACGTGGGCGTAGGCGCGGACCTTGTCGACGTTCAGCTCGTTCGGCGGGAGCGATGTGTAGACGCCAAAGCCCTGCAGCTCTCGGTCGACCGGCTCGCGGCGCATCGACTCATCCCAAAAGTTGTGCATATGGTCGGCGCCGGTCGGGGAGACGGCGTAACCGAGCGCCTGCCCGTGCCGGTTGCGACACTCGTGCATGGGCAGAGGCTGCCCCTTGACGTGCAGGGCATACTGCTCGGCGCCCCGGCCGATTCGAGCCGCGGCCACGCGCGGCCCCTGGGCGAGCAGGTCGCCGAGTCCCTGCCGCTTGCCGATGCGCTCGATCATCTGGACCATGGCGGCGGCGTTGCCGAAGCGCAGGTCTATCCCGTCCGTGTCCGCAAGGGTCAGCAGGCCGGCCTCGTAGCACTCCATGGCAAAGGAGACCATCATGCCGGTGGAGATCGTGTCGAGGCCGTAGGCGTTGCACAGCTCGTTGGCCTTGCTGATGGCGCGGAGGTCGTCGACGCCGCAGTTGGAGCCGACGGCGCCGATGGTCTCATACTCCGGGCCGCCGTACTCGGGGTCAACGCGGTACTCGGCGTCGTCAACCGATACGACGCGCTTGCAGCGAATCGGACAGGCGTAGCAGCCGCCGCGGTCGATCAGGATGGTGTCGCGCATCGTCTGGCCGGAGATCTTTTCCGCGCCGGCAAAGCGCCCATCCTGAAAGTTGCGCGTTGGCAGGGCGCCAAAGTCGTTCAGCTCCATCACACCGCCCGCGGTGCCAGAGTCGTGCAGGCGTTCGGCCTTGCTGCGCCAGTTGTCGCGCATCCAGCGGGCCAGGGTCTTGAGATCATCGGGGCTGGCGATGGGGATAGCACCCTGTCCTCGGGTGGCGATGGCCTTGAGGTTCTTGGACCCCATCACGGCACCCATCCCGGTGCGGCCCGCGGCATGCTTGACGTCGTGCATGATACAGGCGAGAGGCGAAAGCATCTCCCCGGACGGGCCGATCACAGCGACGCGCACGCGCGGGTCCCCGAGCTCCTGCTGCAGGGCGCGCCGACACTCCAGCGTCGTCAGGCCCCAGAGGTGCCTCGCCGGCCGAATCTCAGCCTCTCCATCGTGCACCCAGAGATAGACCGGCTCCTGCGCCCGGCCGCGGATCACGATGGCGTCGAAGCCGGCCATCCTCATCTCTGCACCAAAGAAGCCGCCCGCCTCCGCCTCCCCGTACAGGCCGGTGAGCGGCGACTTGCCGCCGACCGAGCTGCGCCCCGCGCCCGCGACCGGCACGCCGGTGGTCGCACCGCCGGCGAAGATGAGGAGGTTATCCGGCCCGACGGGGTCTGCGCCTCGCGGGACCTCGTTCAGCAGGTAGTAGCCGACGAACCCGTGCCCGCCGAGATAGCGGCGGTAGAAGGATTCCGGCGGAGTCTCTACGGCAATCTGCCCATCCGTGAGATTCACCCGCAGGATCTTGCCGGTGTAGCCGTTCGCCATGGTGCGCCTCCTTGCAGGTTGCAGAGGATCGTGCCAGACAGGTCGGGGCGAGATGGCCTGCCTCGCCTGGGGACGGGGTCGACAATGCCATGTGACGGGAGGAGAGGAGGCCGGTGCCGGGTGCCGCCCCCGGCGTGCAGTATCATTATCGAGAAGAAGGGCGGGGGTGTCAAGGGAAGATGCCTGGGTAACTGTTCAGGCTCGCCTCCTGGCAGCCCCGGCTGCCACGCGTTGCCCCCACCCCGCTCCCCTCCCCCAAG
>JAIMBM010000574.1 GCA_023511475.1 Anaerolineae bacterium | reverse complement strand
GGCGGGGGGTTGGGGCGGGGGGAGGGGGCCGGACATGGCGTGCTGGGCGCGGGCTGGCCCGAACCCGAACCGCGCCGCGACGGGGCTACTGCCACTTGGCCCCGGCGCTCTCTGCGAGTATCATACATTCCGCAGCCGTTTCACACTGCCAACCCCGGGAAAGGAGCGCACCCATGTTCACCCTCACCGGCTTTGGGGACGAAATCTCGCCAGACCTTGGCCAGCAGCTCGACCTCCTCGAGAGCGAGGGCATCCGCCATTTGGACCTCCGGGGGGTCTGGGGCAAGAACGTGCTCGACCTGACCGACGCCGAAGCCGAACGCGTGCGCAGCGAGCTCGAGAGGCGGGGGTTTGGCGTATCCGCCATCGCCTCGCCCATCGGCAAGATCGGGATCGAGGAGCCTTTCGAGCCCCACCTCGAGCGCTTTCGACGCGCGCTCGACCTCGCCGAGCTCTTCAGGGCACCGTTCATCCGGCTCTTCTCCTTCTACGTCTATGGTGAGGCGCCGCGATATCGTGAGCAGGTGATGGCCCGCCTGCAGGCCCTCGCCGAGGCCGCCGAAGGGCGCAAGGTGACCCTCGGCCACGAGAACGAGCGCGGCATCTACGGTGACCTGCCAGAGCGCTGCCTGGACATCATCCAGACCATCAACCGCCCACAGTGGCGCACGATCTTTGACCCCGCCAACTATGTCCTCGACGGCGTACGCCCGTTCACCGACGCCTATCCGCTCCTGGCAGATTCCATCGCCTATCTACACATCAAGGACGCCCGCTTCAGCGATCATACCATCTGCCCCGCCGGCCAGGGCGACGGCGAGGTCCGCGAGGTATTGGTGGCCCTCCATCGGCGGGGGTTCGACGGCTTCCTCTCCCTGGAGCCGCACCTTTCCGTGGCCGGCCGCAGCGGCGGCCAGACCCAGCCAGAGCTGTTCCGGGCGGCCATCCGGGCGCTGCGCGCCATCCTGAGGGAGATTGGAGCGGAGTGATCCGGCCGTGGGGGCACGGGACTGCACCGGTTGGGGTTCAGCAGCGGGCAGGTAGCTACGAGCGGGGCGGAAGCCCTTGGCGCGGCAGCCCACAAGCCGCCAGATGCGACGCGATCAGTCAGTGGGTAGCTGTGTCACCCCCACGGTCGCGCGGCGAAACAGTGCCTACCCCTCCTGAACCCAGCCCCGAAGGGGCTTCGCCGCTTTTCAACGCGGGGCTTTCAGCCCCGCGCGGTGCCCCAGCTGGGGCGCCGCGTTGCCGCCCGACGCTCATGCGTCGGGCTGAGAAAGGCAAAGCCCCCTTCGGGTCTGGGACCGAGCGCTGCGGTACTCGTTCCGCCCCAACCATCGACAGACAAGGTGCACCTGTCCGCCCCTGAACCGGTTGGGATTGGCGTTGCGGGCGCCGGCGGCGCGCGGGGCGCGACGCGCATGCTCAGAAGCGGAAGACGTCACAGGTCTCACCTTCTTGGGAGTCGTGGGTCGGAGGAGGGAACTCCCCATGAAAGTCTCCGTCTTTACCGTGTGTATGCCCGAGTACGACCTCAGGGAGACGATCGATCTCCTCAGCCGCCTCGGTTACGACGGCGTCGAGTGGCGGGTGCAGCAGATCGACCCGGCCACTGCGGATCAGCCGCCCTCCTTCTGGGGCAACAACCGCAGCACGGTGGACCTCTCGACCATTGTCGACCAGGCGCCGGCACTGCGGGACCTGACCCGCAGCGCTGGTCTGAGCGTATCCGCGCTGGCCACCTACCTCCCCTGCCACGACGAGGAGCGCGCCGAGCTGGTCATGCGCGCCGCCGCCATCCTCGGCGCACCAATGGTGCGCCTCGGGGTGCCGCGGTACAACCGGACGCGCCCCTACGGTGAGTTGTATGCCGAGGCACGCAGGGGGCTGCAGGCGGTCTCGCGCCTCGCAGCAGCGTACGGCGTCCGCGTCCTGGTCGAGATCCACATGGGCACCATCATCCCCTCCGCAGGGCTGGCCCATCGCCTGCTCGATGAGCTCGACCCCGATCTGGTGGGCGCTATCTACGACCCCGGGAACATGGTCTGCGAGGGGTATGAGGCGTGGCGCATGGGGATGGAGCTTCTGGGGCCGTACCTGGCCCACGTCCATGTGAAGAACTATGCCTGGTACCCGCAGGAGGAGGACGCCCTCGGCACCCTGCACTGGGCCCCGAGGCCAGCTCCGCTCGCCAGGGGCATGGTCGACTGGGCCCAGGTGATCGCCGACCTGGAGGCCGTCGGCGTAGATCAAGACGAGCGAATCGGCTGGAGCTGTGCCTGTGAAGGTCGGCGTTGTGACGTTGGTGTAGTCGTCCGTGTTGGACCAGCCGGAGTCGCTTGACGCGGCCAGGTCAGGGGGGGCTGGCGTCAGGACCGAATAGACGGCATTGAGGGCGTCGAACCGGCCGTGGCCCGTGTCGCGGTCGTAGCCCGAGGCACCGATGTCGATCGCGGTGCCGTTGAGAGCCGAGCGGACCTCCGCTGGGGTCAACCACGGACGCGCCTGGAGCAGCAACGCGGCGATTCCGGCTACATGAGGGGCGGCGGCCGAGGTGCCCGTGAATCGGCCGGTGCCGTCTGGGTCGAAATAGCCGAGTTGCCCAATCCGGGTCTCCACGTCGTCGACCGCGACGCCAGCAAGCGTATTGACCCGGACCGGCGACTGATCCCAGCCAAACTCGGTGTAGAGCGATGACGGGCCACGCGAGCTGTACGGCTGGAGGCTGCTGGCGCCGGGGATCGTAGCGCTGACGGCGCCGACGGCGATGGCTCCGTCGGCGGCTGGGTGGCCCTGGACGACAAGAGCTGCCCGATGATCACCGCCGACGGCATGGATGTGGTGGAACGGAACCCGCCCGCGCCGGAGCGTGTGCGGGCATTGAT
>JAIMBM010000573.1 GCA_023511475.1 Anaerolineae bacterium | reverse complement strand
TTGGCGCGCTCGGGCAGCCTGGGGGCGGGCAACGCCGGTCTGGAGGGTTGCGGGCCCGCGTGAGATGGCCTTCAGAGCTCTCCGCTGCACTGCAACCTGGGGCGGCGGGTCACAAGGTGACGGAGCCGCCAGGGCTGCGGGGCAGCGCTATGGTCATCGCGCCTCCGTCTCCTCCAGCGCCCCGCGGAGTGCAGCGAGGCGGCGAGGTCGCTCTGTCACAAAATGCTCGATCCCCTTGAGCAACCACTCGGGAGAGAGATGGGCCTCCGCGAGGAGCTCGTCCACCGTACCCCCGGTGCGCCAGCGGTTGTCCCAGTCGCTGGAGAGCGAGTACTCTTCCGCAACCTTGTTGTCGAGCCAGTCGTGCATCAGCCGGCGGGCGCCATTGGTGACGACCATCGAGTCGAGCCGGTCGGCCGCCGAGAGCACCTCGTCGCGATACTCCTGCGGCTGCAGGGCGAACAGCTCAGGGCTGATGGCAGCGACCACCTTGACGTTGAGCCCCCGCCTGTCCAGCTCGGGCAAGAGCTGTACGATGCTCGCTGTAGTGCTCGTTCCCTGGACGATTACGGTGCCCATGCGCGGCTGATCGGGCCTGTGGGGGCGGATCACATAGGCCCCGCGTGCGGCAGCAAAGTGCGACGGTATGCCGAGAGCCTCCCGATCCGGCACCGTGATCGGCGGGCGGGTCAGGTGCAGTGCGATGAGGGGAGCGCTCTGGGCAAGGGCCGCACCCAGGACCACGGGTACCTCGTTGTGCTCCCACGGATGCAGGTTGATGATCTGCCCCTTGGGGAAGAGCTGGGTCACGCCCGGCGCAAAGATGCCAAAGTGCGTCCGCGAGTCGTCGGCCGTCTCGGGGCCCGAGTGTCCGGCCACCCAGATGATCTTGCCGAGCTTGAGCTGGCAATCCTGCGCCATCTGGCTGAACAGGCGGAAGGGCCCGTACTTCAGGTAGCTGAAGGAGCCATAGGTCGAGCAGGCTCCGAAGAAGCCGCAGAACTCGGCCTCGGGGTCATCGGCCAGGTTGACCGACACCAGCCCCGTCATGATGCCCGCGTTGGCGAACTCGGTGATCCCCTGCGGGAGGACGACCCCCGTCGGGTTGTGCTCCCGGTCATAGGCGCCATATCCGGGGAAGCTGCCCCAGGCCTTGCCGAACCCGGCGATGTTGGTGGACTCGGCCAGGTCCGCCGAGGCGACCAGGAAGAGCGGCCGCCCGTAGTGCTCGTGACAGTAGGCGTTGATCCAGGCGCCGAACCTGGCCAGGGCAGCGCGGTTGGCGACCTTGGTGCCGGGCGCGACGTACATCTCGGCGGGATAGTGCTCATAGTCGTAGAGGGCCGGGTCGTGCAGCGGGTTGCGCTTGAAGGTGAAGCGCAGGGTGGGGACCTCCTCGGGCACCTGCTCCCCGAGCTCGACCAGCCGGTCGGCGAGATAGTCGACGAGGCCCTGATCGCGACGCAGCACGCTCATGACCACGTTGATGTTGTGGAGCGTCTGCTCGGTCTGCTCCCGCGGGTCCTCGGGGCAGGGCTCGTTGCGTCCCTCGAACTCGACGCCGTACCGCTCGGCGAAGGGCTGGACGGTCCGCCAGAACAGCTCGCAGTTCATCGGGGCGTGGGGCGCGCCGTGGGACTTGTTGTCGTAGACCAGGTAGTTGCGGCCCTTGCGGGTCTTGAACCAGCCCATGGTCGGCCGCTGCTCGGGGTTGGGCTCGTGGATCATCTGCAGGAGGACGCGGGTCACCGGCTCCCAGTCCATTCCGTTCTCGGTGCCGTAGGTGCGCCAGCCGTGATGGCCGAACCAGGTGTCCGGGTTTCCGTGAACGATGCGGCTGATGGGGTGGTCGTCGATGCCATAGTCGTTCCAGTCGACCAGGTAGTAGAGGTTGCCGAGGCCCAGAGCCCAGGCCGAGTTCATCGTCTCGTGGGTGCCGCCCGTAGTGAGGCCACCTTCGCCTTCCATGGCAAAGACCCGCACCTGGGCAGCACCGGCATACTTGAGGGCGAGCGCCTGCCCCGCTGCGGCCGGGCTTCCGTGGCCGGAGGGCCCGGTGTTGAACTTGATGAAGAGGGTCTTGCCCTCCATCTCGGCGTGGCCGGAGAGGCCCTTGTTGTGACGGAAGGTCACCAGGTCCTCGGGGTACACGGTGCGCGCGGCGCCGCCGCGGATGAGGTAGCGCGGATCACCGGTCTGCTCGTGCTTGACGCGAAGGGCGTCGCTCAGAACGGCGAGGGTGCAGTAGATGACGGGCACGGCGTGGCCGCCGACGAGGATGAAGCGATCCGTGAAGCGCTTCTCCGGCTGGCGGATATCCCAGCGCATCGCGCCGCTGAGGAGGGTGGCGATCAGCGCGTGGACCTTGGAGCGCGAGCCTCCGGGGTGGCCGCTCTGGCGCAAGTTCACCGTCAGCGCGATGAGCTGATCAACGATGTCTTTGACGACCTCCCACCGGCCAAAGTGGGCGGACAGGGCAGAGAGCTGCGACTCGACGATCTGATCGTAGGGCTGGACATCCATCGTAGCTTTCTCCTCATCAAACCAGACAGGACAGGAGCCGGGATCGGCCGGCGACGCGGCCGGAGGAGAGCGTAACATCGTTCGGGGCTCCTGTCAACTGGCGGGGTGACTCGCCGGCAGGGGCCCGGCTCAGGCTTGGGGCAGTTCGCACCTGGCTACGCTCTCACCGCCTCCTCCCCAGGCGGCGTCTTCCTGGGGAGGGGGCCGCGGGGGTGGGGGCCCGGAAGCAGCACAGATAAGCCTCCCCAGGGTGAACTACACCCGCGCCGGCAAGGTAACTGTTCAGACTCGAATCCTGGCAGCGCCGACTGCCACGTGTTGGGCCCCCCCCCCCCCCCCCCCCCCACCCCCCCCCCCCCGCCCCC
>JAIMBM010000572.1 GCA_023511475.1 Anaerolineae bacterium | reverse complement strand
GGGCGGGGGGAGGGGGAACGCCGTCAAATGCAGGCAGGCCCCCGGTGCGTCGCGCCCGCGACACACCCGGGGGCCTGCGCTGCGGCAAGGTACGACACTCAACCCGAGTAAGGGAGGAGGGTCACAGGCAGCGCCTGCAGGGCTATGGCCACAGCAGGCGCCGCCCGCGGCGCCTCAACCGGGCTCAACGGACAGTCCGGACCCCTTCCGGGGTCTCGGGCTGGCCCATCCCGGCTTCCATCTCGGAAGCCAATGCGGTCGGCCTGGCTTCGCCCTCTATGACTTGCTCTCCGGGCGCCCGGACGGGGATGTGTATCTCCTTTTCCCACTCTGGCTTCGGTATACGGACGACCAGCATGCCTGCCGCGACCGAGGCATCGCACTGGTTGGCCACTACTGTAGCGGGCAACTCGATCCGCCGATGGTACGGTCCCACGTCCCACTCGTGCAGGAGATAGTCTTTCGGAAGCTGTCGCGATCCCTTGGGGTCGGCCCGGATGACGATGGCGTTCCCCTCGCAATCGAGAGTGACGTCCCCCGGCTCCATTCCGGGTACCGGAGCTGTCACGACCCACGTCTCCGCGGTGTCATAGATGTTGACGGGCAACTCCTGCTCCCAGGTCTCCTCGTCCCAACCCCTGCCCCCCGGCCGCCAGGGTGCCCAACTCCTTCTGCCACCGTACCAAGGAGAGACCCGAACCATACGGATGCCCTCAGCCTCCTTCCCGCCCCGGCTCTGCGGCGCACGCGGTTCAGAGCAAGAACTGTGCCAGCGCCGACACGGTTCCTCTGGATGCCTGGGCGCGGTTACCATTGGCCCCGATCGATCTGGGCGAGGGGGTCCTCTCCGGGCACGACGTGCGACTCGGCGCCACCCCAGCCCTCACCCTCGAGTGCCGCACAGAGCGCCGCCGAGACGAGCAGGTCATCGTGCAGGCCCGGCTCCCATACGCCCCAGCGCATCCGCCGGCTGGGGCCGTCATCGATCTCGTACCGGGCGGCGGCGACCTGTCGCCAGAACTCGTGCCAGGCGGGCGAGCCATCATCGATATGGTCCCGGAAGCGACCGGTGTCACAGATGGCCAGCAGGTCCCAGCCCAGCTGGGACTTGGTCGCGCCCGAGAAGACAAAGGGCTGCACCCGAGCGCCAAAGCGCTGCTCGAGGAAGGACGCGAGCCCCGCTCCGAGCCCGGTAGCGTCGACCACGACGCGCTGCGGCGCCCACTGCTCGATCAGTGCCGCGAGGCGGGCATACAGGTCTGCCTGCGCCAGCCCCCGCCACCACCACCGCCGCGCCACGCGGTATACGGGGCGCCCGGCGAGGGGGGCGGGTGGCTCGGGGAGCTCGACGGCGAAGAGGGTGCAGGCGGTGCAGTCCCGCGGGTCCGGCTCGAGGGCGGCCGTCTCGCCCGCGGGGGCCTCTCCGGCCACGTCCACGCAGAGGGCATAGCAGGCGCCGGGTTGTGGCACGGCATGGGGTCCGTGATCGCCACGCATGCGCTGCTGCCGCTCCGGCGGAAACATCCCGGCCTCGCCCTCGAGCTCCTCCAGCAGGTACTGGGTGCGAATCAGGGGGTGAGCGGCGCCGAGCCGGGCGATCTCCCCCTCCACGTAGCGCCCGTAGGCCGGCACCTCCGCGGCCACCCGCGTCCACGGCAGCTGGAACACCCGGCGGATGCCATCCTCCGCTTCGAGGCGTCGCAGGGTGCGCACAGTGCGGGCAAGCAGGGTGTGCGGCGTCCATGCCGTGCCCCAGAGGACGGTCGTGACGTTGGTCGAGGCGCCCATGGGGCGAAAGTCCCGGTTCCACTTTTCCTCGGGGATGTCCTGCGCTTCGTCGCCCTCGAGAAGGATCGAGGCCGTTGCGCCCACGACCGAAGCCCCCGGCTGCGCCGAGAGGAACGCCACCCGCGCCTGGCCAAGGCGTACCATGTAGCCACGCTCGAGCTGCCAGCGGGCGCGGGTGAGGGGGTTCTGCAGGCGCGCCTGCAGACGCATCAGCGAGTTTACCGCCTGGGGCTGGAAGGTCGGCGAGGCCTTGATAACGTAGCCGCCTCTCCTCTCGTAGAGCAGCAGCAGCTGCACCTGGAGCTGGGCGCTGACCTCATTCTTGCCCGCCTGCCGGCTCATGAGCACGGCAAAGGTCAGCCCACGCTGGTGCAGGACGGAATCGAGCACCGCGCGGGCAATCTCGACCTGATAGCTGCGCAGCGGCACCCCGATCACGAGGCGGGAGAAGAGCAGCGGATCCAGCAGGAGCGCGGCGGCCTGATCGACGTAGCGACGCAGATTCATGGCCCGCCTCCTGCAGGACCGTCGCTTTCCTCCGCTCCGGGGCCAGCGATCTCCCGCACCCGCTCGGCGACCGCCTCGAAAAAGCCCTCGATCTCGGCTGCTCCCCCGGCTGCCGCTCGCTGTGCCAGCATCAGGGCAAGGCTCTTGCCGACCTGCGCGAGCACGGTGAGGTAGCGGAGCACCTCGCCCGTCTCGCACTCGTCCATACGCTGCTTGAGCCAGTGGTCTACCTCATCACGGCGGGCGGCCAGTAGCGAGATCTCCGACTCGAGCGTTGGGAGGTGTCGCTTCGCGAGCTCCGGCTCCGGCACCGAAGTCAGCCCGCGGGGCAACGTCTGGCGGCGCATGCGCCCGGCATGGGCAGCGCAGAGCGTCGCACCGCGCATGGCCCAGGCCCGGCAGCCCGGGTGGTCCGGGAGTTCGCCGTGCCCTTCGGCCGGCCCCGGGACCTGGTGGGCGTGCGCTCGCAGCCCGCCTTTGGGGTCCTGGTGGAAGCGGTGTGGGACGCGCTGCGGTCGGAGGTGTCGCGCATGGGCTGGGAGGTGCCGGCGTGATCCGGGCCGCGGCAGCGCTGTGCGTGCTCGGGGCCTGGGAGC
>JAIMBM010000571.1 GCA_023511475.1 Anaerolineae bacterium | reverse complement strand
GGTACCTGCAGGATCACGCCGGCGTTGGCCCGGTAGAGGTCCACAAACACCAGAGCAAGGAGCACCGGCGGCGCCACGCCGGGCCAGCGATGCAGCCTCGACGCCGCCGCATACCCGTATCCGGCCAGAACGGAGAGCGACAGGCTCACCAGAAACGCCGCCCGCTCCTGCTGCCGGAAAAGCGCAAATCCCGGGAGCAACCGGTAGGCGATGGGATACAGCGGACCGTTGCGGCCCAGCGACAGCAGCAATGCTATGGCGGCCACACTCGCCCAGTACCAGCGGTCCCGATCACGACCCAAGGTCAGCCCGACTGCTGCCAGCGCCAGGGGTACCAGCCCCACATACAGGGGCGACCACTGCCCCGGGTTGGGCCGCAAGAGCCCCCGGAGCTCCGCCGGACTGAACCCTGCCGACAGCACTTCATAAGTCAGCTCGGAGCGTGCCGAGAAGGGGATAATCTCCAGGGTAGGCAGCCATTGCGCGGCCCCGGCCCCCGCTGCCGTCCCTCCCAGCGCTGCGAGTGACAGGACCGCAAAGCGCCGGCCCAGCCGCAGCCGCCAGACGCGGAAGAGCAGATAGCTGGCCACCAGATAGGCCGCATACATCCAGGTCTGCGTATGCCCGGCCAGCGCACTCATCCCCAGGACCATGCCGGCCCCAGCCACACCCAAGAGGGAGCGCCGGGCGAGCGCCCGCTCCACGAGCCACAGGGAGACCGGCGTCCAGGCCGCAACCTCCAGGATGACGAGCTGCAGCATCGGGTAGGAGGTCAGAAAGCCGCCTAACTCGAAGGCTGTCCCGGCGATCAACCCCGCCCCGCTTGCCCCTGTGAGGCGTCTCACAAACAGGAAGGTGAAGACGCCCGCCAGGCTCAGATGCGCGATCGCCTCGACCTCGAGGGCCAGAAAAGGCAGCCGGGGGAAGAGGACCTGCCAGAGCCCCGGCGGATAGTACAGCTCGAAAAGGCTCTCGGCCGCGACCGCCTCGCCGCCGTAGGTGTATGGGTCCCAGAGCGGCAGGCGTCCTCCTCGTAGCTCCCGGGCTATGAACGAGCGCATGGGGTAATGCTGCTCCACATAATCGCCGTAGACAAACACACGGCGCTCGTGTGGGTCTGGCCACCACACCCGCCAGAACAGCACGAAGGGAAACACTATAAGCAGCGCAACCGGCAGCCACGTGCTGCTCCCACGAGGCAGAAGCGCTACCCTGCTCATGACGCGCTCTCAAGGCGCGGTAGCCCCTCCGCCGCCGGCCGTGGCCTGCGCCCGTGCCCTCAGGGCGGTGACCACCGCGTGCTCCACGACCAGGTGCAGGTCCTCGATCTGCTCCATGCGCTCACTGGGGACGATGATGGCTAGGTCGACTAGCGCTTTCAGCTTGCCACCGGAGAAACCGGTCAGGCCGACGGTCACGGCCCCCTGCTCGCGGGCCATCTCCATGGCCCGCAGCACGTTCGGCGAGTTCCCGCTGCCACTGATGCCGATCACAACATCGCCCGGCCGCAGGAAGCAACCGAGCTGACCGCAGAAGAGGTTGTCGTAGGCGGTGTCGTTGGCCCAGGCCGTCATGAGGGCGGTATTGTCGGTGAGCGACAGCGCCCGGAAGCTAGGGAGGCCGGGCCGGATCGTGTTCTTTGCCAGGTCACAGGCAAAGTGGGACGCCGTCGCTGCGCTCCCCCCGTTGCCCAGCAGAAAGACCTGCCGCCCCTGCAATCGCGCCTCGTGCAGCAGATCGACGAGCCGCTCGATGGCCTCAAGCGGCAGCCTCTGAAGCGTCTGTCCCAGTTCTGTGAGATAGTCGCGTATCATCTAGCATCATCTCATAGCGCAGCTGCGCAGCCACGCCGCGGTCCTGTCTCGCCGGAGTCTACTGCAAGAAGGCGCGGCGGCCAAGCGTTAGGGCTTCTCGAACTTGTAGCCGATGCCGCGGACCGTCTGGAGGTACTCCGGCCGGGCGGGGTCGCGCTCGATCTTGGTGCGGAGGCGGCGAATGTACACCGCGATCTGGTTGGAGTAGCCCTCATAGTCGTAGCCCCAGGCATTCGCGAGGAGATAGTCGTGGCTCAGCACTCGCCCGGCGTTTCGCATGAGGACGTGCAGCAGGCGGAACTCGATCGGCGTCAGCTCGATCTCGGTGCCATCGCTGCGAACGACCTTGCTCCCGACCGGGTCGAGGCGCAGGTCGCCGACGGCCACCCGGGCCTGCGCATCGTCGTAGGCAAACGTCTCGCTGCGCCTGAGGACCGCCTTGACGCGCGCGAGCAACTCGGAGGGCTCGAAGGGCTTGGCCAGATAGTCGTCGGCGCCGGCCTCAAGGCCGGTGACCTTGTCCACCGTCTCGCCTTTGGCCGAAAGGATAATGATGGGCACATCCATCGTCTGGCGGATGCGTCGGGTGACCTCGAGCCCATCAATGTGAGGGAGCATGACATCCAGGATCACCAGATCGGGCGACTTGGTGTGGATGGCTTCGAGAGCGGCCTGTCCGTTATCGGCGGTGATGACCTCGTACCCTTCCTCGCGGAGCAGAAAAGCCGTCATCTTCACGCTCGGCGGGTCGTCGTCAACCACCAGGATGCGCATACACCAACCTCTCCCCATGCCCACGGGAAAACTGCCGGCCCAGTATACTACGGGTCGTCCGCTCTGCAAAAGACAGGGCTGTGGAATCTGACCAGGCCTGCTTCCTTCTGGGCGGGTGTGCGCCGTGAGGGCGGGCATTCCAGCACCTGCTCTGGGGCGTGGAACGGCCCCTACCCTGGGGCATGCCCCCTCGACTTTGGCCTTCCGCCGCGCGCCTCTCAACATCACGCAGAAACCGCCGCAATGGCTGCCAGCGATTCTGTGTTCGCGGACCCCTGCCCCTTTCCCCCTCCCCGAGGCGGACGC
>JAIMBM010000570.1 GCA_023511475.1 Anaerolineae bacterium | reverse complement strand
CCCGAAGCCTCTACCCGAAGCTTTGCCGCCAGCTTGCCACGGAAGGGGTGGCCTCGCTGCGCCTCCGCTACCGCCTTCCCGGCGACCTCGACGAGTGCACCCTCGATTCAGTCAGCGGCCTCGAGCTGCTCGAGGGCACGGGGGTAATCGCGGCAGCCCTCGTCGGCCATTCCTTCGGCGGCGCCGTAGCCATCCGTGCCGCGGCGGCATCACCACTGGCACGGACCGTCGTCACCCTCGCGACGCAGAGCTATGGCGCCGACCGAGCCGGCAGCCTCGCGCCACGCTGCTCCATTCTCCTGATCCACGGCACTGCCGACACCGCCGTGCCAGCCCACAGCTCGGATTACGTCTACCGCATCGCCCGCGAACCCAAGCGGCTCGTCCTGCTCCCCGACGTCGGCCACGGCCTTGACGAGGCAGCTGGCGAGGTCGAGCACCTCGTACACCAGTGGATCCTGGAGCAGCTATCCGCCTCTTGCGCCTGACGGCCCCGACGCGACACGAGCTCGCCGCCCTGCAGCCTACCCCTATGGCCCTCCCGCCAACACCAGCGGCAGGAACGAGCGAAACGGGCACGAGACAGTCACCGAAACCGGTGCACCAGCGCCCGCCTCATAGTGCCAGACCCCCGCGGCATCCTGGTAGGCAGGGCTAACCACGTATGTGCCGGGCCGGCTCAGCGTGCCCTGGCGGGCGTAGTGATACTCTTCCCCCGGCGCGAGCAGCACAGAGAGGTCCGCCGGCAGATCGGCCCGGTACTGGCATTCCCAGCTCGGGCAGGCGGCATCCCACGCGGCGGCCACGACCTGTGTGAGCATGATCGGGGCGCTCCCCACATTGCGCAGCCGGAACTCGGCCCTGATCGGTTCAGCACAGGAGGGCGTTGCCGGGATCACGCGCAGCGGCTCTGAGACCTCGACGCTCCCGCCAGGGGGCTCGGGGTAGTTCTGCGACGTGTACGTCCGCATCACCACCAGGTCGCGCCACGGCACCTCGAGGAAATCCACGGCTGTGATCCCCGTCGCCCATGGCTCGACGTCTGGATTGTTGGGGTCCGTCCACGCCGTGTGGCCAGTCGACACCATGTAGTGCAGGTGCACGCCACAGGAGTAGCCGGTGTTGCCCTCGACACCGATCTTGGTACCGTAGCCCACCCAGTCCCCAACCTCCACAGGGACGCTGTTGTACGCCAGGTGCAGGTACCACGAGTACTCCCCGGGGGCATGCTCGATCACAACCATATTCCCCTTGCCCCTCGCGCTATAGTCGCACGCCCCATAGTTGCTGCACTCTTTGACAAAGACGACCCTTCCGGGCTTGGAGGCATAGACGTCCCCCGAGGCTGCCAGTCCGAGGATGTCAAAGTCGACCTGATTGAGGTGGTACGGGTCCACATCGATCTGTGTGACGTAGGCATACTGCCCTCCAGGCCAGGGCAGGCGATGCCCGGTAAAGCCGGCCGCAGCCTCTGCAGCCTGCAGGTAGAGGAAGGCCCGGTCGCTCTCATCCATGAGTTGCTCCGGGAACTGCTCGAGGAGCGCGTTGTACTCCTCCCGGGCACCGGGCTCGGGAGTAACGACCTGCCAGCCCTTGCCGGGTTGATGGCGGGCCAGAAGCGCCACGAACCGCTCTCTCCCTGCCCGCCCATCGGCCGCGATCTCCTGTGCCACAGCATACGCCCAATCGCCGTAGCGCCGCACAGCTCCGAGGCGGTAGCGCACGCCCGGGGCGTGGCGCGCCACAAAGCCGGCCAGCGCGGCGTGCAAAGCCTCGTCGAGGCCCGGGGCCGCGGTCGGCATCCCTCCCGGCAGCGGCAGGCCGGGCTCCGCCGCCCGCACCTCGCCCGAGATCGTGGGGTGTACCGGTCCCAGAAGAGGCGCCGCCGTCGACAGCAGCGCTCCGAGCGCGATTCCCAGAGCCAAGACCCTATGTGCGGGATGGTGCATCGATGCTCCCTTGTCAGCAACGTATGGGGGCGGCAGTGTGCAGGGCAGACGGCAGTGCCCACCGGTTGCCGTTGTCCTCCCGGCGCGCGACAGCCCTCACCGCCGAGAGGGCAACCTTCCACCAGTGGGTAGCACCTGCCGGGCTCTTTCCTGCGCCCCGGCTCGCGCTGCCCTGGCCGTGCCCCACGGGTGCATGCCTCAGCCCCGGTAGAGCGGCCCGGCAAGGCGCGGGTGTAGTTCACCGATGGGGTGAATTGTCAACCGCGGCCTCGCGCCAGCGGCCTCAAGCCACGCGAGGCCGTGCAGAGGCAGCATGACTCCGTGCCCTTCCAGGAAGGGCCTGGAAAGGGTTCGATCCGCGATTGTCTCAAGTCAGCGTCTAGCCTTGCGCTGAGGCTGGGTCTGGCCCCGCCAGTTCGTAGAGATCGCCAGCGTAGGTGAACCTCTGTACCTGAGACAGCAGGCCAAGATGCGCCAGGCGATCTCGGGCAAACTCGACTCTCGACAGACCGTGCCGCGCCTCCCGGCGGCAATCATCTCCCCAGTGCATGACCTTGCGCGCTACGGCCTTAGGATCAGCGTGCCGATCCATGCTTTCGTGGGCGAGCACGTGCCAGACGGTGACCAGCAAGCGACGGGCGATGGCCACAATGGCCTTGCCCCTGCCAATGCGCCCCGCCAACGTCTCGAAACGCTCCGCCCAGTAACGGCTGTATCTGACCGCCATCCAGGCTGCCTCGACGAGCGTAGAGCGCATCTCGCTACGTCCTTGCTTGGTGATGCCTCCATGATAGCGCATGTGACCCGAGTCGTGGACCGAGGCGCCCAGCCCCGCCAACAACCCGCCCCGAGAACGCCACCAACCGCACCGCCGCAAGCACGAAGAAACCCCCGCCCCCGACCCCCAACTCGCGGAGACCGACCACCACCGCCAGGGACTGCCCAC
>JAIMBM010000569.1 GCA_023511475.1 Anaerolineae bacterium | reverse complement strand
GACGCTGCGCGTCCGCCCGGGGGAGGGGCAGGGGAGGGGGCCGCTCCACGATCGACTGCAGAATCCTGAAGCCAACACTGGCAGGACACTACGCAGCGGACGAAAGTGATTATAGCGGTAAACCGCGACCTGGGCGAATGGCCACGGGCTGCCTGTGTCGCGGATACCTCCTGCCCCTCACTTGACGAATCCACCGATGTGCGGTACTTTTCACTACGGGTAGTTGTGTACAGATGCACAACGCAGCCCTCATCTGGGCCGGCGAGGGCCCGGCCGCCTTGGCGCGAAGGAGGCGGGGGCATCGTGTCCGCTGAAGACACTCCCACCGGTCTGCCCGTCCTGCTGCTCCATAACCTCGATCCGACCTGGGCCCCCTCCGATATCGATGAGGTGCTGCAGGAGGTCGACCGTCTCGAAGCCGCCCTGCGCTCGCAGGGGCACCCCATGACCACGGTCGCCGTGAAGGACGCCAACCTGGCGGACCAACTGCGCAGCTACCATCCCCATGACTATGTCGTGCTGAACTGGTGCGAGGAGCTCGCGGGCCTGCCACACAGCGATGTGCTCGTGGCCGAGATTCTCGAGCAGCACCACTTCACCTACACCGGCTCAACCCCCGAGGTGCTCGCACTAAGCTGGGACAAGCCCCGCGCCAAGCAACTGCTGGCCGACCGGGGCGTGCCGACCCCCCGCTGGCAGGTTTTCCACTCCCCGCACTCGGATGGATGGGATTGCTTCCCGGCCATCGTCAAGCCGGCGCACGAGCACTCGAGCCTCGGCGTGACGGCCGAAGCCGTCGTGCTCAACCGGCGCGAGCTCGAGGAGCGCGTGGCCCACGTCCTTGAGACCTTTCAGCAGCCGGCGCTGGTAGAGGACTTTATCGACGGGCGCGAGTTCCACGTCTCCCTGTGGGGGGATGGGTGCCCCCACATGCTTCCCCCCGCCGAGATGGACTTTACTGCCTTCAACGACGTGAGGGACAGGCTCTGCACCTACGACTCCAAGTTCCGGCCCGGGTCGCGGCACTATGATCAGATACAGCTCCGCCTGCCCGCACCCCTCGGCGAGGCCGAATATACCGAACTGGAGCGTGTTGCGTTCGCGGCCTACCGGGCCGTCGGCTGCCGCGACTATGGCCGCCTCGACATACGAATGCGCGACGGCGTCTTCTATGTGCTGGACGTCAACCCCAACCCCGATATCTGCGCCGACACTTCCACCGCCTGCGCAGCTGAAGCGGCCGGATACTCCTACGGGGCCATGCTGTCGCGCCTCGTCGGCTTTGCCGCACGCCGGCACCCCGTCTTTGGCTCGCGCCGGCACTGACTGAGGGGGCATGCGGCGGTCCGGGTCAGGACCGCCTGGGGATACTCGCGGAGGGTGCGTGCGCCACAGGTAGAGCAGCATCTGCTCCGGGCAGCGTCGCCGGAGGGTGCCTGTGGCGAGGCAGAGTGGCAGCCGATGGCCACGCCATGGGGCATCGCGGATTGCAGCGCAGCCCCAGCGGCTCTACGCGCCGCATGACGGGCTGCGGGCATCCCGCCCCAGCCATGGCCGCTCACTACCAGTTGCTACCCTCCAGCACTTTGCGTATACTGCTGACTGCCAGGAAGTGCGGCACAGCCTGCCCCACCTTTCCGAAGCCCGTCTGTTCCCGCGATGACGAGGCGCCATGCAGGCGCAGGAGATGACGACATGCCGACGACGACCGACGATCTCCGGCGGTGCTACGAGATACTCATGTTGCAGCCAGGCGCTTCGCAGGAGGAGATCAAGCAAGCCTACCACGACCTGGTCTCCGTGTGGCACCCCGACCGCTACACCGGAAACCCCCGCCTGCAACGCAAGGCCCAGACGATGCTCCGAATGATCAACGACGCCTATACGCGGCTGCAGGCCGCGACTCCGCCAGAGCCGGCACGGGCCGCACCACCGCCCCGCCGCGCCGCGAGAAAGCCCCGACCCGCCGACGCCACGTTTCGGCCCCAGCTTCGCCCGGTTGGCACCGGGCTGACGGTGCACGGAGTCCTCGCCCGGCTGCCCATGCCGGAGATCGTCGGGGGGCTGATCCTCCTCGCAGCGCTGATCGTGGTCGCGGTGATTGTGCTCGCGGTCTACCAGCTTACGACGTCGCCGGTGCCGGTGGCGCTGAGGCTGGGCATTCCGCCCATGTAGGAGAGTGCTGCGCGGATTGCGCTTGGGCGTGGTCGCAGGGACCGGTTGGCGCTACGGGAGATGAGAGGGACCGGAGCCGCTATCTCGTGCGCACGGGGTTCCGCCGAGGGGAGCGAGCGCTTCCTGCACGGTGGCTCCCGGGCCAACGTCGTCTGGAGTGGGGTCCAGACCGGCCCCGTCGCTCGCCACGACCTGTGTGACGAACCCGAGTTCCCGCAGGTCCGCTGCGATGCGCTCGACAAACTGCTCCGGCGTGAGGGCTTCGAGGGCGCACAGGGCTTGAGCCTCGGCGGCGCGCTTGCGCACGACGTAGAGGCTCAGACCCCAGATCATTGCGGCGATCACCGTACGGAGGGCGACCGACGCGAGCCATGGCTCCCCCTCGAGGGTCCCGGCACGCACTGAGAGAGCGACAACTCCCAGCCAGAGCAGAAAGACCCCGGCCGTCACCTGCCGCTCGCATAGCTTGCGGTCAGCCCTGCCTGTGTGTGATCTCCTCATGGCAAGCCCTCCGTGTATGCCCCTCGTGCAAGTAGTCGCGCGGCGCAGCGCCAGACCTTCGCATCGCCCTTAGCACATCCCTCCACAGACTGACAGGGCTGTCTTCCAGGTAAGCTCGAAGGGATCGCCCATTGCTGGGCCCGCACCCCGCGCCCTGCCCCCGCCGCGGCGCTATCCATTACCCACAAGTGGCCTAGCGGGGAGCGTACGCGCCCACAG
>JAIMBM010000057.1 GCA_023511475.1 Anaerolineae bacterium | reverse complement strand
GCTCCGGGGTCGAGAGCCCGGAGGGTCACGTGGTGCTCGCCGGGCGCGAGCCCGCGGACCGCAGTCGCCGGGCTGTCGCTGACGGCGATTCCGCGCTCCGTAGCGTGCCCGTCCAGTCCCGTGAGCACCCACCTCCCCCTGGAGGCCACATCCAGCCGTGTCCCCCAGAAGCGCACCTCAAACACCCCGGGCTCTTCAGCAGGAGCTGAGAGCTGGTGATAGCCGGGATACAGCGCCCGCGGCGCCCGGGCCAGCGCCTGAAAGCGGTAGTAGAGATCTGCTGGCTTGCCCTCGGCATCCAGCAGGGCGAGCCCCCATAGCGGGTCGTCGGCGGGCGCTGCCGGCTGCCAGGCCGCATAGCACATCAGACCCAACCAGGGCCACTCCTGCCGCGCTCTTGCGATGGCCCGCTCGTCGCGGTCGTGCTGCTTCCAGGCCACATCGTTGCCCCAGGGAGAGGGCTGCCCCTGCCAGTCCTCGGGGAGCGCGTTCCAGCCCCAGGCCACCGCCCACACCGGCTTCCCGCCATCGCCCCGGCGGACCATCTCCTCCCGCAGGGCAATCACCCGCGAAAAGTTCAGCACTCCGGGGTCAACGACGCGATCCTCCGGCCCGGACCAGAAGCCGTAGGGCTTGGCCGCGACGACGTCGAAGAGGCCCTGCCCGCCCGCATCGTAGCACGCACGCAGGAACTCGAGATCGCTCAGGTTCCTTCCGCCGCCCTCCGTCGTCGGCGCCAGCCCGGCGAGGATCAGCGTCGCGCCGGGGTCCACATCCCGTATCTGCGTGCGAGCGGCGTGCAGGAGGCGAAGATACCCCTCCGGGTCGATGTCCCGCTCGCCCCAGTGTGGATAGATGTTGGGCTCATCCCATATCTGGTAATGATCGATCCACTCCCCATAGCGGGAAGCAAAGGCGCGCGCAAAGCTGGCCAGGTCCCCGGGACTGCGAGGCGGCGCAAAGGGGTTGGCCGCATCCTCCGGGGCCCGCGCCCACCCCGGCGCGCCGTCGAGGACGGCGACGATGCGCAGACCCCGCTTGGCGCACGCCTCCACGATCCCGTCCCACGTCTCCCAGCGATACTGCCCGCGGGTCGGCTCGATCTCGTCCCAGGGGAAACGTTGCCGCACCCAGCGAAACCCCGCGGCGGTCAGCAGGTCGAGGGACGCACCAAGCGATTCCCCGTCCTCGTGCTGATCGAGGGCCACATTCACGCCCCATGGGTCGAGCGACGTCCCCGGCACCAGCCCCTCGACCCCGAAGGCCACGCCGCGTTGCTGGTAGCGCACCTCCTGCCGACGCACCCAGAGGGTCCGCAGCAGCCCGGCCGCGCCAATCAGATACGCCAGAAGCGTGAGGGCCGCCAGCACATGGTAGCCCCATCCGCGGCGGCCGCGCACGAGCCGGTCCGCCGCCCGATCCGATCGATATGCCATGCCACCCCCGTGACAGGGCCGCTCTCACGGCCCCCATGCGGGATAGGTGCTATCGCCCAGGCCCGAGGTCAACCGCAGTGTCTCGCCGCCCTCGACCGGGATCACGTACAGTTCCCAGTGGCCCTCCTCGTTCCCGGCAAAGGCGATCCAGCGCCCGTCGGGAGACCAGGAGGGATAGCGGGCATCGTAGGCACCGCGCGTCAGCTGTCGCAGGCCCGAGCCATCCGCATTCACCAGGAACACCTGCCAGTACCCGGTCCGCCGCGTCGTAAAGGCTATGGTGCGCCCATCCGGCGACCAGCGCGGCGACTCGCCCCCTGAGATAAAGCGATGCGGGTTTGAGCCGTCGGCCCCCATGAAATAGAGGTTGATCGAAGCGTGCACCAGCGCAGTTACGTCAAGGTCCGAGTCGAACACAAACCGCCGACCATCGGGAGACCAGTCCGGCGCCTCGTGGTTCCCCTCCATGGGCGTCAGGCGCGTCTCACCCGAGCCGTCCAGCGTGCAGGTGTAGATATCGGACTGGCCGTTGCGGTCCGACTGGTAGGCGAGGGTCTTTCCGTCCGGCGACCAGCAAGGCGCCCATTCCTCGGCCTCGCTACGCGTCACCCGGCGCACGTCGCCGGTCGCCATCTCCATGACATAGATCTCCGAGTTCCCATCCCGGCGCGAGGCAAAGGCGAGCGCCTTACCATCCCGCGACCAGGCCGGGTAGAGATCGTCCGCCGGGTGATCGGTGAGCCGCCGCAGGCTCTCGGGCTGACCGGGCTTGATCGTGTACAGCTCCCAGTTGCCGTCCCGGTCAGAGGCGAAGGCGATCCGCCCCGGCAGCCCCTCCGCCACCAGAGTCGGCACCATCGAAGGCGCCTGAGGAGTAGCGACCATGCGCACCGCCTGCGCGAGGGGCTCGGGCCGCCGCGTGAGGTAGAAAAAGTCGAGTTGGAACGGACGCAGGAAGTACCCATCAAAGCCGTGCATGTCGGAGCGGAGCTTGTGCCCGGTGACAACCGGATCCGCGCCCGCATCACCCGGCTGCACATCATAGGTGATGAAGCAGACGTGCCACTCGTCAACATCCAACTGCATGGCATAGACCGCCCCCGCCATCTGCAGGGCGCGGGCCAGCGTGTAGGCCGATAGCGGCTTCCCGGCCACATACACCAGCCGCCCGTCCTTCGTGATCCCGAGGCCCGAGCGGTACAGGTATACCTGGTTCGATACCGAGAGTCCCCACAGGGTGAGCTTGCCCGTCTCGGCAGTGATCTGCCCGTTCTCGATCAGCGGCGGACAGTTCTGCCGGTAGGAGACCATATCCGGCGTCTGCACCAGGTCGCGGCCCCAGGTCCCCATGCGGATGGAGCCATCCTCATACACGGCGATGGTGGCCACGCCATCCCTTGCGGGCAGATACACCTTGCGGTCGACCATCATGCCGTACTGTCCGTGCATGGCCGCAAACCCGCCATTGAACCCGGCGACGAGTTTCGCCCAATCCTCCTTGGGAATGACTCCCGTGCCGACCAGGCCGGTCGAGGGCTTGGGCTCGATCGTGCCGCAGATCATCTTGAGCTGTAGCAGGCTGGGGTCGATCTCCACAATCTCGACGTCGGCGTATGGCCGCTGGGGATCGGGTTGGACGGTGCCGCGCCACACGATGCCATCGGCGAGGACCTTGCCCTCGGGGGTAGGTGTCAGCGTCGGCGTCGGGGTAGCAGCAGGAGCAGGCTCCAACGTCGGCTGGAGGGTGGAAGTCTCCCGCACGTCGGCGGATGGATGGACGAGGGTCGCAGTCAGCGTCGGCGAAGGCGCTGGAGTCGCCGTCGGAAGCGTCGCCTGCCCGTAGCGCAGGCGGGTCACCTGGTCGACGATGGTAAAGAAGACGTTCTCCAGAAAGGCTATCTTCTCAGGACCCACAAAGGGCAGCTCGCGCACCCGGCTCACCAGGTTAGGCAGCCAGGCCTGCTCGCCCCTGAGCACGGGCAGGTACACCAGGTCTGCGCCAGCCGGACCCACCCGCCTCGACTCGGGCTCCACGGTCATCTCCGTCGTCTCAGGCGGCACTCCGGTGACGACGCTCAGGCGCAGCCCCCCGCCGGCTTCCGACTGCCACTGCAGCTCCACTCGCTCCACGGGTTGTCCGAAGGCAAACACGTCTTGCCGGCGAAGGTCGGTGAGGGGGACACAGGTCACCGTCTGATAGCGATCGGCCACGCGCGTCGCAAACGCCAGCCACCCGCCCTCAAGGACCGGCGCGGTCTCGTCGCCGGCAGGCGTACTGGTCAGACGGGAAACCCTGTCCAGGCGCAAGACCCGCCCCTCGGCATCGACCCGCACGTCTGCCGCGTAGACGTCGGCGTTCCCTTCCGGAGCGAGAGCCGCGAAGAAGACCCTGTAGGAAGCGGGGGCCCGCCACTCCCTTCCGCTTCCGGCCCAACCCGGGGCTGCCAGCGGCTCGTAGCCCGCCGCTGCGAGGGCGCGCTGGACGCTCTCCTGCGCCACATCGGGCGCCGCAAGGGCGGCGACAGCCCGCACAGAGCTTGCCTGCGGATACACAATGCCCAGGGTTACGCCCAGCACAACCAGGATTGCCGACAGGCCGATGATTCGCTTGCGTTGCATCACGCTCTCCCATAGTCGGCCCCGCCGGGGCCGGCCCCGGCTAGAGCAGGCCGAATTGTCTGAAGAGGTTCTGTAGGATGGGCTCGATCCGTGCCTGCAGGCTCTCATTGGCGTAGGCCAGCCACGAGACCTCGGCGTCCTCCGAAAGAGGTTCTCGCAGGGGCTGCCCGCGCAGGTCGGTCACGATGACCCCAGCTTCCCGCGCGATCAGCTCGGTGCAGATGTCGTAGGGATGCACCGTCAGGCCGGGCGGATAGCCCCGCTCTGCCGGTGCTGTCTTGAGAGCAGCCCGGATGTCGCCGTTGAAGCGGTCGTGCCCGACTATCAGTTCGTAGAGCTGCCCGCCCGTCGAGATGTACTGGTCGTCGAACACACGCACCCGGTCGGCGCTCACCAGCGACCCGAGCTGTGCGTAGAGCTGCTCCTCAATCTCCGCGGTGACCGCTTTGCCTCCCGGGAAGAACTTGCTCAGCATAGCGAACCCGTGGCTCAAGTCCTGTGCCCGGCTGGGCGCGAGCGCAAGGGGGCGCTCCTCGCCGGTCAGCAGGTTGCGTCTGACGGCCCGAGCACCCTCGCCGCGGATGGCCCATAGTGTATCGGCCAGGTACTGTTTGGTGGTGGGAACCTCGGTCTGGACTGCCCGCACGATGTCCCCGAGGTTGGTGGCGGCGCCGCGGTTGGGGGCCACGGCGGCCTGGGTCCAGGCGCTGCGCTTGTCGTACATGATCCCGCGCGTGCCATCGAGGGGATCAACGATGAGTCTGAATAGAGCCGCTCCCGCGTCGGCCCCGGCCGGAAAGGTGCATGTGTTGCCCTCGGCGATGAGGACGAACGGGTAGCGCTCGCCCAGTGACGCGCAGCGCTCGAGCAGGAGCTCGTCGAGGCTGCGGTCCAGCTCGTAGATTGTGTCGCTGGCCCCCTCCCGGACCACACTGGCCAGAGTCGTGCTTGCCTGCTGCTGCAGGGCCCCGGCGACGCATCGCTGAATGTCAGCCTGCACCACCAGCAGCCAGCCCTGCAGCTCCAGCAGGATGGGTTCTGTCAGCATCCCTTCGTGAGAGGGCGGCATCGCATGCTCCTCGGAGCCGGATCCGTTCCCGCGTTCACAGCGTCGGGCAAAGGCGATGCCTGACGCCTCGGGGAACCTGCGGGGCCCCATCGCGAGCTCCCCGCAGCGGCTCCAAAGCAGGTAGGAACGCCAGGAAAGCGTGGGCGGATTATAGCACAAACATCAGCACATCGCATCTCGGGAGCGTCTCCGGGTGTGGCTCAGTTTGGGGCCAGGCATGTCTGTGCTGCCGGGAAGCTTACTGACATCCCCGCCCCCGCCGCGGCGGAGGCGGGGCGAGGGGTGGGGGCGCCTATGGAAGAGCGCCCAGGCGTCCCTCAAGCTAGCGCCTATGCCCCCGTGGGCCCCCACCCAGTTCAAGTGTCTCCCCTCGCCGAGGCGGGCGCCTCGGCGAGGGGAAGAGATCGTCAGGTGTCTCGCGCTCCGCTGGCGCGCCGCGGGCGCGCCAGATCAACAGACTCCTGCTCCGATTGATTGGCTACATCTCTGATTTGTGCTATAATCGCGCGGACGGCAACCGTGGTAGAGAGGAGCTCCCTGCGTGTTGAACCCTTTGAGTGTCCTCCTTGGCCTCTTCTCCCATGATATCAGCGTCGATCTCGGCACAGCTACCACCCTGGTCATGGTGCAGGGGCAAGGCATCATCATCAACGAGCCATCCATCGTCGCCATCGACAAGAAGAGCAAGAGGGTCATGGCCATCGGCGCAGAGGCCAAGGAGATGATCGGGAGGACGCCGGGCAACATCGTGGCCGTGCGTCCCCTCCGCGACGGGGTCATCTCGGACTTTGAGATCACCGAGAAGATGCTCCGGCACTTTGTCAACAAGGTCCACGAGCGCACTCGCATCCCCTCGCCACGGCCACGAATCGCGGTCGGCGTCCCCAGCGGAGTCACCGAAGTCGAGCGCCGCGCCGTGCAAGACGCCGCTATGCGGGCGGGAGCCCGCGAAGTGTACCTCATCGAAGAGCCCGTTGCTGCGGCTATCGGGGCGGGCCTTCCCATCACCGAGTCGGTCGGCAGCATGGTGGTAGATATCGGCGGCGGCACGACCGAGGTCGCAGTGCTCTCGCTCGGCGGCATCGTCGTCAGCCGTTCCATGCGCATCGCCGGGGACGAGATGGACGAGCAGATCGTCCAGTACTGCCGCCAGAAGTACAACCTCCTGATCGGCGAGCGCACGGCCGAGCGCGCCAAGATCGCCATCGGCTCTGCCTTCCCGTTGCCCGAGGAACAGAGCATGACGATCCGCGGCCGCAACCTCATCACCGGCCTTCCGGACTCGGTCGAGATCTCGAGCATCGAGATTCGCGAGGCGCTTTCGGGCCCCGTAAGCGCCATCGTCGACACCATCAAGAGCGCCATCGACGAGACGCCGCCGGAACTGGTGGCGGACCTGATGGAGCAGGGCATAGCCCTCGCCGGCGGCGGCTCTCTGCTGCAGGGCCTGCCCGAGCGGCTCTCCGACGAGACTCGCATGCGCGTATATCGCGCCGACGATCCGGTAACCTGCGTGGTAAAGGGCGGCGCTAAGGTCCTGGAGCTACCTGACGGGCAGCGGGCGATGCTGCTCTCGGCCCTGCGGGGCACGTTGCGTCGCTAATGTGACCCATGGATGTTCCGCGGGACATGGCGCATGGGACGCGAGCAGCCCCCCCGAATGAATTCGGGGCTGCGGGACCTTGGGGCTGCCCGCAGGCAGCCCAAGGCCAACCGTCGACCCGCGTCGACAAGGCTCGGTCCCCGTCCGCGAAGGCCGACAATTGGCGCCGCAGGCGCCTCTGGCGCGCGAAGCGCGCGCAACGCGACTTGAGTCGCCGGCTTCACTGCGCCTGGACCCGCGCGACCCAGGGCCCGCAAGGGATAACGTAGATCACATTAGGCGCCGCACGGTCGGCGATTCGCCAGGAGCCGCTGCCAGCAGCCCGCAGCGGCGATGGCGCGGCGTCACAAGTAGGCGAGGACATCACGCATGTGAAAGGGCTCCGGAACTGGCCGCTCCTCGCGGCCGCTCTCGTGGCCAGCGTCGTAATCCTGCTCATTGGCTCGGCGGGCGCGCTGCGTCCGGCTGATAATGCGGCTTCCATCGTCCTTGTTCCCGTCCAGTATGCGTTGCACCGGGCTGTCGAGGGGCTCGGGAACCTGTTGCGAGTGCCCTATGACCTGCGCTATCTTCGCGCCGAGAACCAGCGCCTGCAGATGCAGGTCGATGAACTCATCTATCAGCTGGCGCTCCGCAACGAGATCGAACTCGAGAATGCCGCCCTGCGGGAGCTGCTGGGCCTGAAGGAGCGCTCGCCCGACATCTTTGGGCCGGATGCCGATCTCCTGTCAGCCGAGGTCATCGGCCGTGACCCCAGCAATCTGCTGCGCTACCTCACCATAGATCGGGGCACCCGGGACGGCGTGCAGGTCGGCATGCCGGTGATCACCGCGCGAGGCCTCGTTGGGCAGGTCAGGGAAGTGCGCGGCAACTCGGCCAAGGTGGTCCTGCTGACGGACCCCTCGAGTGCGGTCAACGCCCTGATCCAGCGCTCGAGGGCGACAGGCATCGTTGAGGGACAGACCGGCCCCAACCTGGTGCTGCGCTATCTGCCGCAGACCGAGGGGATTGCGCAGCCCGGCGACCTGGTGCTGACCTCGGGCCTGGGGGGGCACTTTCCGCGGCGTCTCCTCATCGGCGAGATCACCGAGGTCAGGCGCAGCGACGTGGATATGTTTCAGGAGGCCCGCCTGCGGCCGGCGGTGGACCTCGATGCTCTCGAGATCGTCTTTGTCGTGCGGCACTTTACGCCGATCGGAGTCGACGGACAGGCCGACCGCGAAGCAGCGCCGGCGGGCGGCAACTGAAACCCGGAGGGCGGGCGATCCGAGCATACTACGTCTGGGCACCCATCCTTATCATCTGCGCCCTGCTTCAGGTCACTCTGATGCCACACCTGACCATCGCCGAGGTGTGCCCTGACCTGGCTTTGGTCGCAGTTGTCTGCTGGGCCCTGCACCGGGGCACCGCCGACGGAGCTGTTGGCGGCCTGCTGGCCGGTCTCATGCTCGACCTGCTCTCAGGGGCGCCGTTCGGCGTGCACACCTTTGCCATGACGCTCGCCGGCACAGCCGCCGGCCTGGCAGTCGCTCTTGTGCCGCGCGAGCACGCCATGCTCCTGCCGGGGATGGCGGTCCTGTGCACGATCCTCCAGCAGGCAGCCTGCGTGTCGCTCCTGCGGGCGGCGGGCTGGCCACTGGGATGGTCTCAGGCAGTTGTGGTGATTGTCATCGTCGCTTCTGTGCTGAACCTTTTCCTGACAATCATCCTGTACCCCTGGATCGGGCGCCTGGGGCACGCACTGTCCCAAGGGGAATCGGGTTGGTGAACCTATGAGCCGGTGGGAGTTGAGGCTCCGCTTCCTCGCCGTGCGGGCAGTGATCCTGGGAACCTTTCTGGTGCTGGGGCTCCGCCTGTGGCAGCTCCAGATCCTGCGCCGCGACGAGTTCCAGATGCGGGCGGACCGGCAGCGCTTTCGCATCGAGGCCATCGATGCGCCGCGCGGCGTCTTCTACGACCGCAATCAGCGACTCCTCGTCGTGAACGTGCCGAGGTTTGTCGTCTCGATCACCTGGGCCAACCTACCACAAGACGAGGCAGCCCAGGGGGCCACCCTCGAGCGCCTCTCGAGCCTCCTGGGCATCCCCGTCTCCCGTGAGCAGCCCAGGCTGGCGTCGCTGCGGGGCGTTCGGGACATAGAGATACCCCCCGCACCCGAACCGGTTGACCTGGAGAGCCTGGTCGAGGAGGCCAGGAAACGCCCCTTCGAGCCCTATCCGGTCGCGGTGGATGTGGACCGGCAACTCGCCTTCGTGATCATGGAAGAGCAACCACAGCTCCCTGGCGTATCGGTTCAGGTCCAGGCGACCCGCAGCTACCTCGACGGCCCTCTCATGGCCCACATCCTTGGCTACATGTGGCGCATGCCCAAGGAGGAGGTCAGCTACTACACTTCCCTGCCGCACAGCGACTATACGCCCAATGACCAGGTCGGCTACAGTGGCCTCGAACGGACTATGGAGACCACGCTGCACGGCCGACGCGGCCTGAGGATGCTCGAGGTCGACCTGTGGGGCAGAGAGGTGTCGGTGCTGGACACCCTGCCACCGCAGCCCGGGAACAGCGTCATCCTCACCATCGACCGCAACCTGCAGGCAGCTACCGAGCAGTTCCTGAAGCAGGGGATGTCGGGTGCCCACGGGGACTCGGCGGTCGCCATCGTCATGTCCCCCCGTACGGGCGAAGTGCTATCAATGGTATCCCTGCCCACCTACGACAACCGGCTCTTCGCCGAGGGCAAAATCGAGGCCTTCTCGCAACTCCTTAACGATCCTGCACAACCCATGTTCAATCGTGCCATCGCCGGCCAGTATGCGCCAGGCTCAACCTTCAAGATCGTGCCGGCAACCGCCGCCCTGCAGGAGCGCGTCATTGACCGCCGCGAGACCCTCACCTGCGAAGGCATCCTCACCCTCGAAGCCTATGGGCAGTGGCTCTTCTACTGCTGGATCCACAAGTATGGCGTAGGCCACGGCAACGTCAACATCGTGGACGCCCTCGCCCAATCGTGCGACATCTACTTCTACAAGCTCGCAGGCGGGTACAAGGACTTTCGCGGGCTCGGGCTCGACGTGATGAACCACTACGCCCGGATGTTCGGGCTCGGTGAGCCAACCGGCATCGAGCTCTCCGGCGAAGAGGGGGGTCTCGTCCCCACGGCCAAATGGAAGCGCCTGAACATCAACGAAGTCTGGACGACAGGCGATACCTACAACGCAGCCATCGGCCAGGGCTATGTGCTGGCCACTCCCCTGCAGATGGTCAATGCTCTGTGCGCCGTCGCTAACGGTGGCACCCTCTACAGGCCAACACTGGTGCGGGAGATTGTGGATGCGAACGGCAATGTCGTGCGGCCCTTCCAGCCTCAAGCCATCCGCAAGCTGGACGTGTCGCCCGAGGTGCTGGCGGTCGTCGAGGAGGGACTGCGCAAAGCCGTAACCGATGGCACCGCACGACTGATGGACCTCGGCGAGGTGACGGTAGCGAGCAAGACCGGAACGGCCGAGTACGGCGTCGCCGACGAGAAGGGCACCCGCCCGACCCACGCCTGGCTCATGGCCTATGCGCCGGTAGAGGACCCCGAGGTCGCGGTCATCGTGTTCATCGAGGGCGGCGGTGAAGGCTCCAGTGCCGCCGCACCCGTAGCTGCCCAGATTCTGCGGTATTACTTCGGCCTGCCG
>JAIMBM010000568.1 GCA_023511475.1 Anaerolineae bacterium | reverse complement strand
CCCCCCCGGGGAGGGGAAGGGGGAGGGGTCGGTGGCGGCGTCGCTGAGCGCGAACTGCCCCGAGAATGAACTGGACCCTTGCTTCAACGCTGCGTTGATTTTGTCAACCATCTCTGTTATAATCCTGCCCACCTGCACTCTCGCAGGGCTCTGGGCGCAGGTGCTCTTAACATGGGAACACACGCACAAGGAGGCGGCCGTGGACGTCGGCAGAGCTTACGGCTACGTCTTTGACGACGACAACTGGATCGTCAAGGTGCTCATCGGCGGCCTGCTCAATCTGATCCCGATCGTCAGCCTGGTCACCACCGGGTATGCACTACGGGCGCTGAGGAACGTCGCGGATGGACGCGAACTCCCATTGCCAGAGTGGAGCGACTTTGGCGACTATTTCGTGCGGGGGCTCCTCGTGGCGCTAGCCGCCCTGATCTACGGCATCCCCCTCGGCCTGCTCATCATCCTCTCGCTCGGCTTCTTCGGCCTCAACGGGGACCGTGGCGCAGGGCCACTCGCACTCTGCGGCACCGGGCTCGCCTGCCTGGCGTCAGTGTACTTTGTGCTGCTCCTGCTATGGTTCCCGGCAGCCGTCGCCAGGTTCGCCCTCGCCGGGGACTTGGGCGCGTTCTTCCGTTTCGACGAGATCGGACGCTTTATCACGCGGGACACAGGCGCCTACATCGTCGCCTTGCTCGCTGCCCTGCTTGCATCGCTCATTGCCGGCATCGTTGGCGGCATCCTGTGCGGAGTCGGCGTAGCCTTTGCCAGCTTTTGGGCGGGGCTGGTCTTCGCCCACCTCTTTGGGCAAGTTGCCCGGGCATCGGCCGGGCCGGCACCGACGGGTTAGGCGTCCTGCTAGCGCGCTTTCGCAAGAATCCGGGCAGCCGTTGATAGCTTTTGACAGTACGAGTGTGCTATACTGGCGACGAGAGTTGTTACGTTGCCGGCCATCCTGGCCAACAACGGGCGCGTTGTTGGCCTTTTCCTTGAGAGGAGACCTGTGCAGGAGCACCGCGGTACTTCCCGCATACCCGGCTTCTACGAGATGTCCGCTGAGGAGCGGCTCGCCGTAGTGCGCGCCTTCGCGGACCTCTCCGCGGCGGAGGCAGCCGCGCTGCAGGGCATGGAGGGTCTTCCGCTGCACCGGGCCGAGCAGATGGTGGAGAATGTCGTCGGCGTCTTCGGGCTGCCGCTGGGGATCGCCACCAACTTTGCCATCAACGGTCGCGACTACCTCATCCCGATGGCCGTCGAAGAGCCGTCGGTCATCGCTGGGGCCAGCTACGCCGCGCGACTCGCCCGGGAGGGTGGGGGCTTTGTTGCCGACAGCGACCCGCCGCTGATGATCGGGCAGCTCCAGGTGCTTGGCGTCTCGGACCTCGACGGGGCGCGGGATCGGATTCTCTCGGCGAAGGAGGACATCCTTCGCCGCGCCGGCGAGCCGGACCCGCTGCTCAGGCAGCTCGGCGGAGGGCCGCGGGACCTGGAGGTGCAGCTCTTCAGGGAGACCCCCGTTGGCCCTATGATGGTGGTGCACATCCTCTTCGACGTGCGGGACGTCATGGGCGCTAACGTCGTGAACACCGCCCTCGAGGCCGTCGCCCCCCTTGTCTCTGAGGTCGCGGGTGGGCGAGTCAACCTGCGCATCCTCTCCAACCTGGCCGATCGCCGCGTGGCCCGCGCCAGGACGCGCATCCCCGTCGATGCCCTTGGCCACGAGGAGTATGGCGGGCTCGAGACGGCGCGCGGCATCGTCGAGGCCTGGGCCATGGCCGAGGTCGATCCGTACCGCGCGGCGACCCATAACAAGGGCATCATGAACGGCATCGATGCAGTCGCCATTGCCACTGGCAACGACTGGCGTGCCATTGAGGCCGGAGCCCACGCCTATGCGGCGCGGTCCGGGCGCTACACCTCGCTCTCTACCTGGAGCCTGGAGGGCGAGGCCTATCTCGTCGGCAGCCTGGCGCTGCCCCTGGCCGTTGGCACCGTCGGAGGCGCCACGCGCGTGCATCCCGCCGCGCGCGCTGCCCTCAAGCTGCTGGGCGTCAAGAGCGCAGCAGAGCTGGCACAGGTGATGGCGGCCGTCGGCCTGGCGCAGAACCTGGCCGCCCTCCGCGCCCTCGCTGCGGAGGGAATCCAGCGCGGCCACATGGCGCTCCACGCCCGACAGGTTGCCATGGCGGCGGGAGCTACGGGCGACCTCGTCGCCCGCGTTGCGGAACGTCTGGTGTGCGAGCGAGCGATACGCCTCGACCGCGCCCAAGAGGTGTTGCGAGAGCTGGAGCAGGGTAGACCATGATCATGCGACCCAGCCGGGAGGTAGGGATCGTAGGCTATGGTGCCTACGTGCCCCGGTATCGCCTTCCAGCTGAAGAGGTAAGGCGCATCTGGGGAGGCGGCCAGGCCGGCTTCCCGGTGCGCGAAAAGACGGTACCCGGCCTGGATGAGGACACAACCACCATGGCCATCGAGGCGGCCCGCAATGCCCTGCGTCGCGCCGGCATCGGCGCGGAGGAGCTGCGCGCCGTCTGGATCGGGACCGAGTCCAAGACCTACGCCGTCAAGCCCACCGGCACCATCGTCGCCGAGGCCCTCGGAGCCACGCCCCACACGCAGGCAGCGGATTGGGAGTTCGCCTGCAAGGCAGGCACCGAGGCGCTGCAGGCAGCTATGGGCCTCGTTGGCTCGGAGATGGTCCGCTACGCCCTGATTGCCGGCGTAGACGCGGCGCAGGGACGGCCCGGCGATGCCCTCGAGTTCACGGCCGGTGCCGGAGGGGCGGCCTATATCATCGGCCCGCGCGAGGAAAGCCTGGCCTACTGCGAGGGGTCACTCTCTTATGTCACCGATACGCCCGACTTTTTCCGGCGGGCCCACGAGCGGTACCCCAGCCACGGC
>JAIMBM010000567.1 GCA_023511475.1 Anaerolineae bacterium | reverse complement strand
TCCTATTCGGCCCACGAAGAATTATGCAAGAGCTCAATAAAATGATGCCACGGACTGTCCCTGTCCGCCCCTGAAGGCACGGGGGGATCGGTTTGCTCCGCCTGCTGCGGCGATTCCACTCCCCGCGATGCCCGCTGCCTGTTCCCCGCTTCGGGGGAACGGTAGGGGGTCTCGCAGAGCGGAGCTCCCACCCCCCGAACATCACGAGCGCGCAGCCAGCGCCATCTGTCCCGTTGGACGAACAGGAACCAGGCGACAAGCTCCGCACGCGTCCCACTTGAAGCGGCCCACAGTCTGTTCGTACCGCAACGGGTCTCGGCTCCGTCTGTCCGCCCCTGAAGGGGGCCAGGGGGAGGGGTTCCCCAATACTGGGGCGTTGGGTCCCATCCCCGTGGCGTCTGCACAATGTCGGGGGCGCGCTGCGAAAGGCCAAAGTTGAGCCCGCAGAAAAAGGGCCCCAAGTCGGTCCGCGGACCGACCTGGAGCCGGGGGTGGGGATCCTGGCAGCAGCACAGATAAGGCTGCCCCCAAACAGAACTACACGCCGGGAAGCTCCGACATGTTGACACCCTCGCGCTCCTGACCTAGAATGACCCTGCCGACCAAAAACGACTTTGGAGTGGAGATGCCCCTCGTCACCAGCGACCGCAAGTGGCGTTCGCGGGAGGCGTTGACTGCGCTGATCCAGGGCCACCTGATCCGCTACCCTGCCGCTGAGCCGCGAGATATCTACAAACTCCTGTATCAGGGCGTGCTGGGCCCGGAGCATGCCATCAGTTCCGTGGAAGAGTTCGAGGCCGAGCTGCGGGCCGAGCTGGATTCCATCCAGCCCGACGAGAACGAGCCGCTGTGGCAACCCCTCCGGCCGGATGGGCAACTGGGCCGCCTGAATCTTCGCCCGTTCAAGGCCCACGGGGGCGATCCGGCGCGTCTCCTGGAGGTATGCCTGCGCACCGCCTTTCAGCACTGGGGCACCCCCGAGGACCTCAAGCGCGCCTGGGACACCTTTGCCACGCTCACGCGCCGGGGCACCTTCCCCTCCATGTCGCCGGGGCGCGTCGACATCCTCACGCGCTATCTCATTCTTCACAACTATCCCCCGATGCACCACTCGACCATGTTCAAGCGCAGCTACGCGCCCTCCTACCGGGTGGTCGCGGCACGCTGGACGAGCATGCTCCTGGTGCTGGGCTTGCCTTCCATCCTGTAGCCATTCAGTGCACAGCGCTTCCCGGCAGCCCGGAGGTCAATCCTTGAGCCATCTGTCGAGGAACCGATAGGCCTCCTCTCGCACGCTCTGGGGAAAGCCGTGGCCGCCCGGGAAGAGGATGGCCTGGAACTGCTCGGGCACGCCCGTGCGCATGTAGGCGGCCTGGGCCGCCGCCACGATCTGGCGAACGCCGTCGATCGGGAAGATGGGGTCCTCCTGGCCCGCCGTGAGCATGAAGGGGCAGGGGGCAAGGCTGGCGACCAACTCGTCCATATCGGCGACGCGGAGGAGGCCGGGCAGGTACATGGCCAGGTTGTGGTTGATCTGGTCGCGCAGGATCGTGCGGAGCGTCCCCAACCCGCAGGAGCAGACCGCAGCGCGCACCCGCGCATCGTACCAGGCGAGCCAGAAGGTCTCCTGACCTCCCAGGGAGTGGCCGATTGCTCCGAGGCGGCTGCCATCGACCATCTCCAGGCTCTGCAGGAGGTCGAGACCCCGCACGAGATCAAAGGTGTACTTGGCCTTGAGGGAGCTGCCCTCGAGGAGCAACCGGGTGGCGACGAAGCGCTCATACTGGGCTCCGTCGGGTGCCGTGCCCTCGGCGCGGCGGAACTCGGGAGGGCGCCGGTCCTCGAAGGCCAGATGGTCAGGGCAGAGGACGACGTATCCCCGCCGGCACAGCTCAAGGCCATAGTGGTACATGTTGTTAGCGCTCAGCCCCGCCGGCTCTGACTTGCCGAGGAAAAACTGTCCCGCGTGCTGGTGTATGGCGAGGATGCCCGGGAAGCGGGCACCCTCGCGAGCTCCGGCAGGCCGGGTGGGCTCGGGGATGAGCAGGTAGGCGGGGATGCGGTCCTTCTCGTCGGCTGCATAGTCGATGAGAAGCCGCCGGCCCCCGGGAAACGCCTCCTCGCTGCGCACGCGGGTGTCCAGAGGTACGGCGGTCGGGGGCTCCCCGAGCAGGCGTAGCACCTGAGCACGGATGGTCATGTCGCGCACGCTCCTGTCTCACGCGAGCGGGCGGGGCCTCCGAGGGCATGAGTAGCCACATCGGTGCTCGTTGGGTCCCTGGAGCACCTGAAGGCGCGGACGCTGGCGTTGCCGCGCACGGAAGGAGTTGCCCGCTCCATGCAAGGCGAGAATAGCACGGGATTCCCGATAGACCCTGGGGCAAAAAGCGGATGGTCGGAGCGAGCCAAGTCTACAACAACTGCGCGGGATCGGCAAACGAGGGGTGGAGCCGCGGGAAGGCGGGCAGGGCCGTGCCCTCCCGCCATCTGCGCAGGGGGCTACGACCCCGTCTTTTCCCCTCGTGGCACGATCATCTTGGCCCGGCGGCGGAACACGTCCCGGGGGAGCATCACGCGGCGGCCGCAGCCGAGGCAGCGCAGGCCCACGTCCGCGCCCACGCGCGTGATCTCCCAGTCCGTCGAGCCGCAGGGGTGCGGCTTGCGCAGCCGGACGATTTCTCCGACATGAATATCGATCAACATGGCCGGTGACTCCAATACGCCCCGATCCATCAACGTCCGAGATGCGGCAGCACCTCAGGTCGTGAGGAGTTCCTCCTGTGCTAACCCCGCACGCCCGTCTCCCTCAGGGACGGACAGGTTGTCGCAATCGCCGTCCCTCAGCCCTTGCGGGAGGGATACCCCATCCCCCTGACCCCCTTCCCCGCCGCCTCAGCGGCGGGGAAGGGG
>JAIMBM010000566.1 GCA_023511475.1 Anaerolineae bacterium | reverse complement strand
TAGTAGAATAGACATAGAGCAATATGCGGCGGGCGAGGGCGCGAACCCTTGGTGGACGGGGGCGATGCGGTTCATGAGCGTCGAGGAGAAGGAACCTCTTCAGGAGCTGCCCCTGCTGGCACTGCGCGGCGCCCTTGTGTTCCCGGGGATGGTGGTCCCGCTGAACGTGGGCCGCCCCCGGTCGGTTGCCGCCGTTGAGGCGGCGGTCCTGCGGGACCGGCGCATCGTCCTGGCGTCCCAGAAGGAGTTCAAGCAGGACGACCCCCAGGCCGAGGACATCTTTGAAGTGGGGACGCTCGCCCTGTTGAAACACGTGACGCGCACCCCCGATGGGACCATCAGGGTGGTGGCGGAGGGCCTGAGCCGGTGCAGAGTGGTAGGCTTCCTCCAGTCCGACCCGTACTTTAAGGTCCTGGCCCGTGAGGCGCCCGACGCCCGCGAGCGCACCCAGGAGACGGAGGCGCTCATGCGCACCGTCATCCAGCAGTACGAGCGGTACGTGCGGCTCTCCCGCAAGGTCCCCCCTGAGTCGGTGGTGACCGTGGTCAACATGGAGGAGCCTGGCCGCCTGGCCGACACCATCGCCGCCCACCTGGCGTTGAAGCCCGAGGACAAGCAGGAGGTGCTGGCCGCCATCCCGCTCAAGGAGCGGCTGGAGAAGGTGTCCAGCATACTCACCCGGGAGACCGAGCTGCTGGAGCTGGAGAAACGCATCAACGTGAGGGTCCGCAAGCAGATGGAGAAGACCCAGCGCGAGTACTACCTCCGCGAGCAGATGAAGGCGATCCAGCGCGAGCTCGGGGAGCGCGACGAGAGGGGCGACGAGGCGGAGGAGTACCGCACGAAGATCGAGAAGCTTGCCCTCCCCAAGGAGGTTGCGGAGCGCGCACTGCGCGAGGTGGAGCGACTGGAGAAGATGCCCCCCATGGTGGCCGAGGCGGTGGTGGTGAGGACCTACCTGGACTGGATCCTGGCGCTGCCCTGGACGTTCACCACTGAGGACTGCCTGGACATCAAGGCGGCGGAGCGCATCCTGGAGGAGGACCACTACGGGCTCAAGAACGTCAAGGAGCGCATACTGGAGTACCTGGCGGTGCGCAAGCTGGTCCAGGAGATGAAGGGCCCCATCCTCTGCCTCATAGGCCCGCCGGGCGTGGGCAAGACCTCGCTGGCGAAGTCGGTGGCCAGGGCGCTCAACCGCCGGTTCGTGCGCATCTCGCTGGGCGGCGTAAGAGACGAGGCCGAGATCCGCGGCCACCGCCGCACCTACGTGGGGGCGCTGCCCGGCCGCATCATCCAGGGCATGAAGCAGGCGGGCTCCAAGAACCCGGTCTTCCTTCTGGACGAAGTGGACAAGATGAGCTCCGACTTCAGGGGCGACCCCGCCGCCGCCCTGCTGGAGGTCCTGGATCCGGAGCAGAACTGCAACTTCAGCGACCACTACATTGAGATGGCTTTCGACCTCTCCAGGGTGCTGTTCATCACCACCGCCAACCTGCGCTACAACATCCCGCGGGCCCTGCTCGACAGGATGGAGGCCATCGAGCTCCCCGGGTACACGGAGGAGGAGAAGGTCAAGATCGCGTCGCGGTACCTTCTGCCGCGGCAGCTCAAGGAGCACGGGCTCCAGCCCTCGAGCCTGAGGTTATCCGAGAACGTCATCCGCCAGATCATCCGGCTCTACACCCGCGAGGCGGGGGTGCGGAACCTGGAGCGGGAGCTGGCCTCCGTCTGCCGCAAGGTGGCCAAGGGCCTGGCCAGCGGCGGGCCGGCCTCGGTGAGGGTCACGGCCCAGAACCTCCACGGGTTCCTGGGTCCGCCCCGGTTCTTCTACGGCGCCGCCGAAAAGCGCAACGAGGTGGGCGTGGCCATGGGCGTCGGCTGGACCGACACCGGCGGCGACATCCTGCCCATCGAGGTCACGGTGATGAAGGGCAAGGGCAACCTGCTTCTCACCGGGAAGCTGGGCGAGGTGATGCGGGAGTCGGCCCAGGCGGGCCTGAGCTACGTCCGCTCGCGGACCAAGAAGCTCAGCATCCCCGAGGACTTCTACGAGAACTGCGACCTGCACGTGCACGTGCCCGAGGGCGCCATGCCCAAGGAGGGCCCATCGGCGGGCATCGCCATGGCGACCGCCTGCTCATGGAAAAGCCGCTTGTCGAGCAGCATTTCGAGGACATCGGGGGCAGGGAAGCAGATTTTCACCGAGGACGGAATCCGATCCCGGCTGCGGTTCAGGAAGGCAATCGTTTCCTCGAGTGCGGAAATCAGCACGAAGCCATGCCCGCTGCGATGGAGCGCATCGAGCGCCTCCAGCAGCGGCTCGCCGTACAGGGCGCGGACCGCTATCGGCTTCAGGCGCCGCGAGTGCCAGAAGATGCTTGCTGGATCGTCGTCGATGACCGTGGGCACGGCGCCTCCGCGCATCAGCGCCCGTGCCACATTCCACCCATTGACGTTGAGCCCGATGATGAGAGGAGTCATGCCTGCCATGGCCCGGCCGCAAGGCAGGCCGCGACATCCCAGTATGGCATCGGAGGGCCGCTTCCGGCATCCGGTTGCCCGTGCATTGCGCCGCCGCGCCGGTGGCGGCTATAGTAGCCTTACGGCCCGGCGCCGGGCGGACGGGAGACCGTGCCCACATCAGGCTCTCAAGCTTTCACCTCTTCCCAGGGCGGCGGCTTTTATCGGCGAATGCTGGCAAGCACGGGCCTGTACGGCATCTCGCTACTGCTGACGCGCACGGCCAGTTTCCTGCTGTTTCCGGTCTACACCCGGTTTCTTTCGCCAGCCGATTACGGCGTGCTTGAACTGCTGGATCTGACGCTGTACGCTTTTGGCACGCTGCTGGGCATGCGGATTGGCGACGCGCTGCTGTACCGCTGGGCGGCGTGCAGCAGCGATGAAGACC
>JAIMBM010000565.1 GCA_023511475.1 Anaerolineae bacterium | reverse complement strand
GTCCCGAGCACCGAGAGACCGGCCCGCCCCGCCGCAAACCCCACAACGAGGACTGTGAAAGCCAGGACCAGCCACGCCTCGCTGAACATCACCTCTCCACAGGGACCGCAACCGTGTCCACGATCTCCTGCAGGACCTCCTCGGGACGACGACCGCGCAGGCGAGTCTGCGAGCTGATGACCAGGCGATGGGTGAGGACGACCGGCGCGAGGGCTTTGGCATCGTCGGGCAGCACATAGTCCCGGCCACGCAGCGCCGCCCGGGCCTGGCAGGCGCGATACAGGGCGAGGGTTCCGCGGGGGCTGGCACCCAACTCGACGGCCGGATGCTCCCGCGTGGCCCGCACCATGCGCACGAGGTAGGCCCGCACCGAAGGCTCGACGCGCACCTCACGTATCTCCTGCTGGGCAGCGAGCACCTGATCGGGGGTAGCGACCGCCTGCAGCTCAGCCAGAGGATCGCTGCGCTCAAAGCGCATAAGGAGGTCGTTCTCCTCCTCCTCAGTCGGATAGCCGAGGCAGATACGCAGCAGGAAGCGGTCGATCTGGGCCTCGGGCAGCGGGAAGGTGCCCTCGAGCTCGATGGGGTTCTGGGTGGCGAGGACCAGGAAGGGCCGGGGAAGGGGATAGGTCTCCCCATCGACGGTGACCTGCCGCTCCTGCATCGCCTCGAGCAGGGCCGACTGGGTGCGTGGCGTGGCCCGGTTGATCTCGTCGGCCAGGACGATCTGGGCCATCACCGGCCCCGGCCGAAACTCGAACTCTTGCCGCTTCTGGTTAAAGTAGGAGATGCCGGTCACATCGGAGGGCAGGAGGTCCGGCGTGAACTGGATACGGCGAAAGCTGCAGCCGAGCGACGCAGCCAGGGCTCTGGCCAGCGTCGTCTTGCCGATTCCGGGCACGTCCTCGATAAGGAGGTGCCCCTCGCAGAGCATGGCCACGAGGGCCAGCTCGATGACGTCGGCCTTGCCCACGATCACGCGGCCGACGTTGGCAATCACGCGCCCGGCCAGATCCCTGGTATCCATCGCCCGCCTGCTAGTGCCTGAAGTGCCGCACGCCGGTAAAGACCATCGCCATCCCCGCACGGTCGGCGGCCTCGATGGCGGCCTCATCGCGGATCGAGCCGCCGGGCTGGATCACGGCGGTGACTCCTGCTTCGGCCGCAGCCTCGATGCCGTCGGGGAAGGGGAAGAAGGCGTCGGAGGCCATGACCGATCCCTTGGCCCGCTCCCCGGCCTTGCGCACCGCCAGGATGACCGAGTCGACGCGGCTCATCTGCCCTGCACCGACGCCCACCGTCGCCGTATCCTGCGCCAGGACGATGGCGTTGGATTTGACCCGCGCGCAGACCCGCCAGGCGAACTCCAGCGCCCGGCGCTCCCGCTCGGTTGGGGCACGCTGCGTCACCACCTTCCACTCGATGTCGCCGAGCCGGTCCCGGTCCTGCACCAGGAGCCCGCCGTGCACGCTGCGCAGGTCCCACGTCTCCGGCAGGCTTGTGAGGGGAGGCGCCTCGAGCACCCGCACGCTGGGCCGCCGAGAGAGCATGTCCAGAGCCTCAGGAGTGTACTCGGGAGCGACAAAGACCTCGACGAAAAGGTCCCCCAGCGCACGGAGGGAGGCGCCATCCAGCGCCCGGTTCGCCGCGATCACGCTCCCGAAAGCCGAGACAGGGTCGCTGGCGAGGGCGGCCGCCATCGCCCGGTCGAGCACCTCTGCGGTCGCGGCACCGCACGGGTTGTTGTGCTTGATGATGATCGCCGCCGGCTCGGAAAAGTCGTTGGCCAGGGTCCAGGCGGCATCCATGTCCAGGATGTTGTTATAGGAGAGGGCCTTGCCCTGCAGCAGCCGTCCGCCGAGAGGTCCCGACACGCCCCGGTGCAGATAGAGCGCGGCGCGCTGCTGGGGGTTCTCGCCATAGCGCAGGTCCTCATGCTTGTGCGCCTCGAGCATCCACACCGGCGCAAACGGGCTGGCCTCGCCCGAGAAGGCCCGGGAGAGGTAGCCGGCAATGGCTGCATCGTACCGTGCCGTGCGCTCAAAGGCGGCGATGGCGAGCCGTCGCCGGAGCTCGAGAGGAGCCTCGCCTCTCTCACGCAGGACCTGCAGGACCTCCTCATACTGCGCCGGGTCCGACACCACGATCACGCCCTCGTGGTTCTTGGCTGCGGCCCGCAAGAGCGCTACGCCGCCGATGTCGATCTCCTCGATGGCCTCGGGGAGCTGCACCCCTGGCCGAGCGCTCGTGGCCTCGAAGGGATAGAGGTTGACGGCCACCAGGTCGATGGTTCCGATGCCGTGACGGGCCAACTCCTCCAGGTGTGCGGGCTCACGCCGCGCCAGGAGCCCACCATGCACCGCCGGGTGCAGCGTCTTGACCCTGCCGCCCAGAATCTCTGGAAAACCCGTCACGCTCTCCACGCTCTGCACCGGCAGGCCGGCCTCGGAGAGGGTCCGGGCGGTTCCGCCCGTTGAGATCAGCGTCCATCCCAGCTCAACCAGGCCCCGGGCAAAAGGCACGAGGCCTGCTTTGTCGGCCACGCTCAAGAGCGCGCGTCTACCTGTCATCGTATGCGATGCCTCCTCTGTCGCATGGTGTGCCCTGCAAGGGCGAGAACGCATTGTACCACAGGGGCGGGCCCCCTCAAAGAAACAGGCCACCGGCGGATGTAGTTCAAGTTGGGGGCAGGCTCACCTCTGCTGCTGCCAGGGGGTCCCCTCCCCCAAATAAGCCAACAAGCCCAAAATGGGGAACGGAACCATTTAATTTTGGGTTTTTTTCCGCCGGGGGCCCCCCGGGGTCTTGCGCCCGCTGAAACTCACGGGGCGGGGTTCTCCCGTAATGCGGGGCGGGGGCCGGGGAAAGGCGGTGGGGTCGCCGGCCCGGGCCAGGCCCTCCAGCACCACCCCGCC
>JAIMBM010000564.1 GCA_023511475.1 Anaerolineae bacterium | reverse complement strand
CCCGCCCCCCCCCGCCCGCGGCCCCCCGGGCCCCCCCCCCCCCCCCCCCCGGGGCCCCCCCGGGCGCCCCCCGCGGGGAGGGGAGATACCCCAAAGAAAAAGGGCCTCCTACCCCAGGTCGGCCTGCGGGCCGACCTGGGGTAGGAGGCCCTGGCGACAGCACAGATAAGCCTGCCCCCAGGGTGAGCTACACGCCTCAGTCACCAGTAGTTGACATATCCGACCCAACCTGATATAGTCCTGGAGCAATCCTGTTTTGAGGAGCGAGGGTCCCATGGCACCAATCCGGGTGATCCTTGCCGATGACCATGCCGTCGTGCGCAAGGGTATACGACAGATCCTCGAAGAAGCGGGTGACATCGAGGTGGTGGCCGAGGCGGGTGACGGCGAGGAGGCGCTCGCCCTGGTCGCCGAGCACAACCCCGATGTGCTGGTGCTGGACATCCGCATGCCCAGGCTCTCCGGTGTGGACGTGACGCGCCGGGTGGCTGCCGAGTACCCTGGGTTGCGAGTGCTCGTGCTGACGGCCTACGACGATAACCCCTACGTCTTTGCCCTGCTCAAGGCCGGGGCGGCCGGGTACATCCTAAAGACCGCAGATTCGGATGAACTTGTCCGCGCAGTGCGGGCGGTTGCTGCGAACCGCAGCGCGCTGGCCCCCGAGATCGCACAGAAGGTGCTGCAGCACCTGTCGGGGGGAGCGCGTAACGTTGGAGATGAGGTCGTGCAGGAGCTCTCTGAGCGTGAGCTTCAGGTGCTGCGCCTTGCGGGCAAGGGCCTCACCAACCGCGCCATCGGCGTGCAGCTCGCCATCAGCGACCGGACGGTGCAGGGCCACCTTGCCAATATCTACAGCAAGCTTCACGTGACGACGCGGACCGAGGCAGTCCTCAAGGCGGTCAGGCTGGGATGGTTGACGCTGGACGAGACACAGAGCCGATGACGGAGGGGAGGCTTCCGCGCTGGAGCCGCCTTCGCTCGTTGCGCGTGCAGGTTCTGCTGTGGACGATCCTGCCCATCATCGTCTTTGTGCTCGGGCTCTCTTTTGTCGACGTGTACGGCCATCAGCGGGCCATGCGCCTGATGGTCGAGGAGCGGGACAGAGCGCTTCTGGAGTCGGTCGCCCAGCGTATTGCGGATAGCCTTGAGCACTATGCCGGGCTCCTGCAGGCGGTCGGCTGCCGAGAGGCTCTGCGCCGGGGCGACCCGGAAGCTCAGGCCCGGGTGCTCGCCACGGTTGAGGAGCAGTTCACCGGGGGGATTGCCCTGCTGGATGCGTCGGGGGCCGTGAGGGTGGCCATCGGGCCATCGGATGCCTGGGTGCGCTCGCCGAAGGCGGGCGATCTGGCGAGGGCCACGGCCGCGAGTGGCAGGCCCGGCTTCCTCATCGGACCGGACGCGGGCCTTCCTGAAGGGCAGCTCGCGGTCGCCGCCCGGCTGCTCACCGGGGATGGGGCTCTCGTTGGCGTGCTCCCCCTTCACCATACGGCGATTGTGGAGGCGGTCGACGGGCTTCAGGCGGCGCACACCTCGAGCCTCGCGACGCCCTCCCACCCCCCTTCTGGCGCGTCGATCAGCCGGGCCATGTTGCTCAGCGGGAGCGGGCGGCTGATCTACGGCGCTGGTCCAGCCCCAGCCGATAGGGCCTCTTCTGAGCAGGATGTGGTCACGACGATCACAGCCATCCCAGGAACGGACTGGCAGCTCATCTACTCAGAGCCGTGGCAGCATCTCCTGCCCATCGTTCTGCGCTATGCGCAGGCAACTGTCCTGGTGGCCGTCGCGGCGGTGCTCATATCGCTGCTGGCCGTGTACTCGGCCGTGCGCTATGTCACAGCGCCCTTGCAGGAGCTGGGGCAGCGCGCCCGCCGCATGGCCTGGGGCGATTTTGAGGCGGTCGCCGCGCCCATCGGCGGGGTGCGAGAGATCGCCGACCTGCAGAACACGCTGCGGCAGATGGCCGCGCAGGTGCGCAGCTATCAGGCAGCCATGCGCAGCTATGTCGCAGCGATGACGCGCGGGCAGGAGGAGGAGCGCAAGCGCCTGGCCCGGGAGCTGCACGACGATACGGTGCAGTCCCTCATCGTCCTTGGCCAGCAGGTTGACCGTATCCACAGGGCCGGACTCCGCGATCCAGAGGCCTGCCACGGACAGCTTGCGCTGGTTCGGCAGGGCATACGCAACCTCGTGCACGGCATCCGCCGAATGATCGGGGACCTGCGGCCGAGCTACCTGGACGATCTGGGATTGGTGCCTGCACTGGAGGCGCTGGTCCAGGCGGGCTCCTCCACCTACCAGGGAGAGCTCGCTACGAGCGGCGAGCAGCGCCGCCTGCCGCCGGATGTCGAGCTTGCCATCTTTCGCATCGTTCAGGAGGCGCTGCGGAATGTCGAGCAGCATGCGCGCGCGCGCCACGTGAGCGTACGCCTGATCTTTGAGGAGCAGGGTGTGCGCGTGTCGGTCGAGGACGATGGCGTCGGCTTTAGCGTGCCACCCTCGCCCGACGATCTGGCGCACAAAGGGAACTTTGGGCTCCTTGGCATGCGCGAGCGCGCCATGCTCTCAGGGGGCTGGCTGGCCCTGGCCTCGATGCCCGGAAAGGGTACGAAAGTAGAGGCCTATCTCCCTGTGCCCCCGGCCGGGCCATCGGGAGCCTGATGTCGCCCATGGATGTTCCGGTAACTGTTCAGACTCGCACCCTGGCAGCGCCCGCTGCCACGTGTTGCCTGCACCCCAGGCTCCTTCTCCAGGCGGACGCCGCTGCGTCCGGCTGGGTTCAGGGGCGGACAGGCTACGCCCTCTGCAGGCGCAAGGACCTCCCATCTTCAAACCTCCACCCGTAACCCCGCCCCCGCCGCGGCGGGGGCGGGGAATCCAGAAAAAAGGGGGTGTGCCGGGGGGGGGGGGGCCGCCCCCCCCCCCCCCC
>JAIMBM010000563.1 GCA_023511475.1 Anaerolineae bacterium | reverse complement strand
GAACGGGTCCCACACTGCCATCGCTGTCACCTCCTCTGCTGCACCGGCCGGTCAGGACGGCTGCTCTATCGGCGCGGTGGCCGCCGGGATGGAATAACGGAGCAGTGCCCCCATCCCGCCGCCGGCCTCGCGCAGACGTTTGGCCGCCTCGCCCTGGACGACCTCGACACGCCCCACCTGCTCGCGCGTCCGCGCCATCGCCCGCTCGAACAGGTCGTGGACCATCAGCATGGTCGTCCCACAGACCGGACATTGCGCCGTGCCCTCTGGCGCGAGCCGGCCGCACTGGGGGCACTCGCCGCCGGCCAGGTGCACGCCATCGGCCACCACCAGGACCTGGACCTCGCCCAGCCATAACGCCTCGAGCGTCGCGGCCACCCCGCAGGTCGCGCGTCCCCCCACGCCGGCGGCGTCGAGGAGCTGATCCGTGCCCACCGTATCGACCTCTTCCCGGGCGTCGGCACCATCCTCAAGCCCAACCTCGTGCGCGTGACGCCCGGCATCTATCATCCCGGGACGCAGGCCGCTGAGGTAACAGCCGGCCGCCTGATCATCGCCACGGGGTCACTTCCGGTGCCGGTGCCCATCCCCGGGCATGACCTGCCGGGGGTTGTCAACGCCCGCGGGCTGCTTAATATCCGCGCCCAGCCTCGAGACCTTGTGATCATCGGCGCGAGCGTCGTCGGCGTCGAGTTTGCCTCGATCTTTGCGGCGCTGGGCACCCGGGTCACGCTCCTCGGCCGTCGGACCTTCCTCAAGGACGCGGAGGAGCAACTCGCCCGGCGCTTTCGCCCTCTGCTGGCCCGGCAGGGCGTGCGGATCGAGATCGGCCTCGAGTTCAGGCAGATCGTCCAGACCGACGACGGCCGCCTGCGCGTCGAGTACGAGCGCGCCGGCCGGGCCCAGGCGGCAGAGGCCGACCTCGTGCTCAGCTCCACCGGGCACGCCCCGTACACGACGGAGCTGGGCCTTGAGAACATCGGCCTCGCCACGGAGCAGGGCCGCATACCGGTGAACGAGTACCTCGAGACGAGCGTGCCCGGCGTGTACGCCATCGGCGATGTGACCGGCATCTACATGCTGGCGCATGTCGCCTCGCACCAGGGGATCGTGGCGGTGCGCAATGCCCTCGGTCGCCGCGAGGCAATGGACTACCGCGCCGTGCCCAACTGCATCTACACCGTGCCCGAGATCGCCGGCGTCGGGCTCACCGATCGCCAGGCCAGAGAAGCCGGAATCGATTATGTCACGAGCCGCTTCCCCTTCAGCATCAACGGGCGGGCGCTGGGCATGGGCGCCACCGAGGGGCAGGTACGGATGATCTGCGAGCGTCTCCCCGACGGCCGCGGCGGCAGGGTGCTCGGCGTGCACATCATGGGGCCGCGGGCTTCCGACCTCATCGCCGAGGCCACCCTCGCCATCCAGCTTGGTGCCACGGCCGAGGATATTGCACGAACCATCCACCAGCATCCAACCCTGCCCGAAGCCCTCATGGAAGCGGCCATGGACATGGGCGAGGGGGCCATCCACTACCGCAAAGTCGCGGGACGCGAGGCCTAATGTGACCCATGGATGTTCTGCGGAATGCGGCGCAAGGGACGCAGGCAATCCACCGAATGAATTCGGGGCTACGGGGCCTTCCGGGGACCCCACGGGCTGCCCGTGGGCAGCCCGACGGCCAACCGTCAACCTGCGTCGACGGGGAACGGGCCCCGTCCGTGAAGGCGGACGGTTGGCGCCGGAGGCGCCTCTAGCGCGTGCAGCGCGCGACGCGACTTCAATCGCCGGCGTCGTTGCGCCTGGCCCGCGCGGCCCGCAACCCGCAATCGATATGTGGGTCACATCAGGTCGGCCGGCTCGCGGGTTCATCTGAGATGCGCCACTGCCTGCGCTGCAGCCGGGTGTCTTGCTGGGCTGCAGCCCGGCCCTACCGGAGGACAGGGGGTTACGTTCTGCACCGGGCTCATGCGAAGCGCAAAGCCCGGTTGCCGGGAGAGCGCCCCCGGCAGGCTGCCTGACTGCGAATCTGCTGACGGATCTTGTACGTACCCCTGTCGGCGAGATAGTTGATTTGCCGCTGAATTCGCATATAATATGCGTCATGCGACAATTGTTGCGCGGCGCGAGCGGGCTGTCCGAGGCTCGAATGGACGGAACGGATTGCGCCCTCGGGCCAACCGGGCCAGAGAGGGCGACCCTGTGAAGAAGTCTGCACTCCGACCTGTGCGTGGCGTGCCGGAGGTGGCCAGGCACCTGATTGGCAGTCGGGGCCAGCGCCACCGTGGCTAGGAGTCTGAGAATGAGGTGACTGGCGAGCAAGCGTTGCGACTCGCCTGTGCACGACCGGCAACCTGCAGCGTAGGACAGGCCCTTCGGGGGTGTGGTGATCCCCCAGTGCAGAGCTGACCGCCATGATCACTCGAGGCGATGCGTCTCCCATGGGGCAAGGAGGATAAAGATGCACTTCTGCGTATCCCTGCTGACCCGGGTAATCGACGCCGTTGCACTGTCCGTTTGGGCGACTTGGGTTGGCGCCCTCGACCGGACACTGGCCTCCACCGTCGTGGGCATTCCTGCTTACCAATCCAGCCTCGTGGACCTAGTCGCCGAGTTCTGGCCCTCAGTTCTGGTGACTATCCTTATCGTGATAGCGGGGTTTGTGGGCATCCAGAGGCTGCAGACCCTCGAGCATGAGATCCGGATCACACGGGAGGAACGCGACAAGCTGAGACAGGAGGTGAGGGACGACGTCCGTGAGACCCTGAAGCAACAGGAAAGCAGGTTCACCGTACTCCAGGAGACGATGGACGTCCGCTTCTCCAAGTTGTTGGAGAGGCAGCAGCGCAGCATTGGCGAGCAGGTTGCAGCGCTGCGGGGCGATCTGGAGCAGGTCGAGCAGCGGGCAGCAGGTCTCGTGGACGAGATCGAGC
>JAIMBM010000562.1 GCA_023511475.1 Anaerolineae bacterium | reverse complement strand
GCTGTACCGTGTGGCCTTGAACCTATGCCTCGACGTCAGGCGGAGAGAGCTCTTTCCTGTTGCAGACCCGGCGCCCGCTGAGACACTGGCGGACCTGCGCCCTGGGCCGCAAGAAAGTGTCCAATCGGCTGAACTGTCCTTGGACCTCGAACGGGCACTCGCCAGGCTTTCCATCGAGCATCGGGCGGTGCTGCTGCTTCGCTATGGCCAGGGGTTGTCGGAGCGGGAGGTGGCCGAGATCGTGGGATGCCCGGTGGGCACCGTCAAGTCACGGCTGCACCACGCCCTTAGGCATTTGCGGCGCGAGCTTGGCGCACAACAAGGCTCTGTTGCAGAGCCAGACACGGAGAGCTCGGAGCATGTCGGATAATGCGGAACTGACCTCACTCGAGAGGCTGCTGATGGCGTGGTCGGAGGTGGAGCCGCCACAGGAGCTGGACCGGCGGGTGCTGGCGGAGGCGAGGCGGGTGGTGGAGTGGCGCGCACATCCTGCGGCGCAGCTTGTGGCCCCGTACCCTCTCTGGCTGCTGGCCCTGACGGCAGCACTCGTGGTCGCTGTCGTTGCGTTGGGTGAGCTGCTCCCGGCTGCGCGGGTGGCCTGGCATCTGGCGTGGCGTCCGGCCTACTTGCCACCGCTCGCGACGCCGTGGCTGGTCCTGGCAGCAAGCAATCTGTTGGCGCTGATCGCGGCACCCATCGTCGGTTTGTGGAGGAGAAGCGGTGCGGACTGCTAGCATGTATCGGCTATGGCATCGCTGGTTGCCCTACCTCTCCGCCGCTATGGCGACTGCGATGCTCGTGTCTGGCGTTCTGACGGCCGTGTCGCTCTCGGCGTACAGACACGAGGAGTCGCCGCAGATTCGGGCCGCAGTGGAAGCGCGCTTGCAGGAGCTCCAGGCGGAAGTCAAGAGCGGGGGCGCCTCGGCCCTGAGGCGGCCGCGGTTTCGGGTGATGCTTCAGGAGTTGCCACATGCGGGGCCCATGCTGGTGGCGGATGCGAGCGGCGAGGTAGTGTTCTCGGTGATGCCGCGCCGAGCGGGACACGTCTCGGAGCTGACCTCCGTCGAGGTGCGCCGGTTGCTGGCCGCGCTTCCGCCGGACGCCCTCGAGCCCGAGCAACGTCTTCTCTTCATGGCCGGAGATGCGCTGCTGGCTGAGGGCCAGCACAGCGACGTGTACTCCTACATCACCCGCCTTCTGAAGGACGGCGAGGGGAAGCCGGTTGGGGTTATCGCCGTGGCGTACGATAGGCTGCCTGCGGGGCGGTCGACGGGCGGGGCGGGCCCCTGGCTGCGGGTGTACACGGTTGCCCGGCCTGTGTTCGCCGTCAGCCTTGTCCTGTTCTGGCTGAGCCTGCCCGCCTGGGTGCTCTTGGACGCACGGGCGCGGGGAGAGCGTGCCTGGTTGTGGGCTGCTCTTGCCCTGTGTGGGAACCTGGTCGGGGTGATCACCTACCTCGTCATGCGCAGTGACCAGCGGGTCAGTTGCCCCAACTGCGCCACCGAGGTGAGCGCTGCGTATAACACCTGCCCGCACTGCGGGGAGCGGTTACGCCCCGTCTGCCTGTCCTGTCACGAAGGGCTACGGGAGGACTGGAGCTATTGCCCTCATTGTGGCCGCGCCCTCGGGTCATAGCGCGCATCGTCCGGCGGGGCGAGCCTGGCAGAGAAGCTGTACCCCGTCCCTGATCTGCTCGGCGGTCGCGGCGTCGCTCAGCTCCAGGGTGCGCAGCGCACCTGCGGGCAGGCGGGCAGCGATGCCGGCAAGGTCGAGGTTTCCGAGCCCCGGCGCCAGGTGATCCCGCTCCGGGCGCGCGTCGTGCAGGTGGGCCCCGAGCAGGCGGCTGCCAAAGCGCTGCAGGTAGGCGTCAGCCGTGGCTATGCCGAGGACCTCCTGCCGGTAGGCGTGACCGGTGTCGTGCCAGTAGTAGACCGGCAGTCCATCGCAGGCAGCAAAGACCAGATCGAGCTCCTCAAAGCTCGGGATCTCGTGATAGCCATCGCGCACCTCGATCCCCAGCGAGATGCCGGCCTGCGCGGCGTACTCTCCCAGCTCACGAACGGACCTCAGAGCGCTCTTCAGGTTGGGTCCCCTGCGCGCCTCGCGCTCGGCGAGGCCGCGGTCCCTCAACCGCATAAAGTCCTCCTGTGCGCCGCTCTTCAAGAGGGCAAAGAGCTTCGGCTGAGGCACCGAAGTGTCGACGTGGCCGAGATGGAGGATCACGGCCCGGGCGCCGAGGCGGGCGGCGAGTTCGATCGTCGCCTTTGCCTGCGCGACGGCGCTCAGCCGCTCCTCCTCGAGGGGTGCCGATAGCTCTGGCAGCGCACTCCAGCCCAGCCGCTGGCCCGAGGAGTCGACCGGCCAGGGGATGGGGTCGTGGAGGCTCTGCACGATCAGCCCCGCTCTCGCCAGCTCGTCAGGCAGCCCGGCGGCCATCGCAGGTGGCAGGCTGTTGAGCTCGATCAGGGAGAAGCCGATCTCGCGCAGCTCGGCCAGCACCGGGCCGACCTGCGAGTGCCTGCGCACGTTCCAGGATGTGGACATGGCGAGGTTGGTGGTGGTGAGGTCCATAGCGTACGCCCCATTCGCGAGAAGTCGACGTGTGCTCCGATAGCGTCACGCACCTCTTGCCCGGCGTACGAGCCCCGAGCAAGCGACACAAGAATAGCCGGGACGCATGCCCTGTCAAGAGGAGTCTCCGCGCCAAGTGTTCAGACTCGCATCCTGGCAGCGCTGGCCGCCACGCGTTGCCCCTACCCCACTCCCCTCCCCAGGCGGACGCCGCGGCGTCCGCCTGGGGAGGGGGCTCAGGTGCGGACAGGTGGCCCGATCGGCGCGACCCAGGCACTCGAGGGACAGTGCCCCATCCCCCCGGCCCCCTTCCCCGCCGCCTCAGCGGCGGGGAAGGGGGCGCTTTTTCTAATGGAGGGGGTG
>JAIMBM010000561.1 GCA_023511475.1 Anaerolineae bacterium | reverse complement strand
ACGCGGACCTGGCCGTCCTCAGCCTGTCCGCGTACCCATACCCCGATGGCGGGACTCTGGTGCAGGCCGTAGTCCGCAACCAGGGTGATGCCCCCACCCAAAGCGGCTTTTTCACCGATCTCTACGCTGACCATTTGCCGACCGGCTCGGGCGACTACCAGGGCAGTATCCACTTCTGGGTGGCCAGTCCCATCGAGGCCGGCAGGACGGTCACGCTTACGACCGTTGTCGTCAGTACCACTGCCCCGGGCACCTCTACGACCCGAGTGCAGAGCACACTGGGCGAGGCCACCAGCACCCTGTACGTCCAGGTGGACTCTGCCGGCGCCGTCGGCGAGAGCAGTGAGGAGAACAACATCTCAACAGGAGTAGAAGTCTGCACAACGAGCGCGGACAGCTACGAAGAGGATGACACGCCCGAGGCCGCCTCGACTCTCTCTCTGGGCCAGGTTCAGACACACAACATCGACCGCCCAGGCGACCTGGACTGGGTCAAGTTCACCGCCGAGGCAGGCAAGAGCTACGTCCTGCGAACATCGAACATCGGCAGCAGTGGCGACACCTACCTGTATCTCTATGACACCGATGCGACGACCCTCATGGCGTCCAACGACGACTTCGGTGGCAGCTTGGCTTCCCGGATCGAGTGGCTAGCGCCAGCAACCGGAACCTACTACCTGCTGGTCAAGCACTGGAATCCAAACGCTGGGGGGTGTGGAACAGCCTACGATCTCTCTGTGACGCAGCAAGCCTTGTTGGAACACAAGGTTATGCTGCCACTCGTCATGCGCTAGTTGAGGATGACTGCTGTTGAGGGCTGGGGAGGAGGTCGACAACTCCTCCCCAGTTGGTTCGGGCGAGCCACTGGCGGCTGCATACGACTCCGACCTAAACGTAACCGAATACCCACGATCTGGAGAAGGCTGTGGAGAGATTGGCGACACGGAGCACACATCGAGGGTCTCCGCTACTACCTTGCTGCCTTTTCCTATAGGTGCCTGCTACCGCTGTCAAGTTGTCCGCGCGACATTCGGTTGACAGCCCTCCGTGCTTTGACAATCCACTTGCTGGATTATCCTGCTCATTGCCTCGCCACGCGCTGCCAGTCCTCTGCCATCTCCAAAGGTCGCCCTTAGCCCTTGAGTCCCTGGTCAAGTCTTGGAGAAAGCATGTCCAATCACATGATAATGTCACCGAAGGGCGATGGTTCGGTCAAATGATAATGTCATCGGGGCTAGCCGCCTCCTTTCAGGCATCGATGGGGACGAGCAAGGTCTCGAGCACCTTTGAGAGAACCCTACCACGTTCGGTGACATTTTACATGATAGAACACGCAGCCTTGACAAGGTTTGCCATAGGCCCTACAATCCCCCCATTCCCATCTTATAGCAAGCCGAGGAAGCTCATGCAGACAAGTCAGGACGGTACCGGCCGCTTTTATATCACGACGCCCATCTATTACATGAATGCGCTGCCCCACCTCGGGCACGCCTACACGACCGTGCTCTGCGACGTCATGGCGCGCTACCACCGCCTGTGGGGCGACGATACCTACTACCTCACCGGCTCGGACGAGCACGGCGAAAAGATTGCCCAGGCTGCGCTGGCCTCCGGCGAATCGCCCCAGGCCTTTGTGGACCGCATCAGCCTCGCCTTCCGCGAGACATGGGTCAAGCTCGGCATCTCCAACAACGACTTTATCCGCACCACCGAGCCGCGCCATCAGGCGGTAGTGCAGCGCATCCTACAGGAGATCTATGACCGCGGCGACATCTATTTTGGCTCCTACGGCGGCCAGTACTGCCTGGGGTGCGAGCGTTTCCTGGCCGAGCGCGAGCTGGTCGACGGCCGTTGCCCCGACCATGGCACCGAGCCCGCCTACATCGAAGAGAAGAACTATTTCTTCCGCATGAGCAAGTATCAGGATTGGCTCATCGCCTACCTGAACGAGCACCCCGACGCCGTCCAGCCGGAGCAGTACCGGGGCGAGGTGCTCTCCTTCCTGCGGTCGCCGCTGGAGGACCTCTGCATCTCTCGCCCGAAGAGCCGGCTTACCTGGGGCATCCCGCTGCCCTTCGACGATAACTATGTGACCTACGTCTGGTTCGATGCGCTCATCAACTATATCTCGGCGCTGGGCTACCCCGATGGTGAGCTCTACCAGCGCTACTGGCCGGCGGCCTACCACGTCACCGCCAAAGACATCCTCAAGCCCCACGCCATCTACTGGCCGACGATGCTCAAGGCCGCAGGCATCCCCGTGTACCGTGGGCTGCGGGTGCACGGCTACTGGGGGGTCGACCAGGCCAAGATGAGCAAGTCGCGGGGGAATGTGGTGCGGCCGCTGGACCTGAGCGACAAGTACGGGGTCGATGCCTTCCGGTACTTCCTCATCCGGGAGATGACCTTCGGGCAGGACGCGAGCTTTAGCGAGGAAGCCTTTGTAATGCGCTACAACGCCGAGCTGGCCAACGACCTCGGCAACCTGCTCAACCGCACCCTTCACATGATCGGGCGGTACTGCGATGGCCGCATCCCCTCGCCCGGCGACGAGCAGACCGAGGAGCGGCGCACCTTCATCGAGCGCGTCCTGTCGACGCCGGCACAGGTGCGACAGGCGATCAGCGACTGGAATCCGCAGGGTGCGGTGCTGGCCACCCTGGAGCTGGTGCGGGCGGCCAACCTGTACCTGGAGCTCAGGGCGCCCTGGACGGCCTACAAGCGGGGCGATCAGGCCCATGTGAACGCCACGCTCTACGACGTGGCCAGCGCCCTGCGCTGGACGGCCATATTGCTCTATCCCGTGATGCCGGGCAAGATGACGGCCCTCTGGCAGGCGCTCGGCCAGCCCGGCCAGCCGGCATGGCAAGACGCGCGAGAGTGGTAGACCCTCGCGCCCGGGGCCGCGATCCAGCGCGGCGAGGTGCTCTTCCCGCGGCAGGAG
>JAIMBM010000560.1 GCA_023511475.1 Anaerolineae bacterium | reverse complement strand
CGCGCCGCGGCGCGCGTCGCCCGCCGCGCCGGCCGGCGCGGCGCTCGCGAGAAGAGCGAGCGCGGCAAGCGCCGCGGACAGGCGCGCCCGCGCGCCGCTCAAAAAAAGCCCCGCCGCGGCGGGGCTCGTCCGTTCTCCGGGCCGCGCGGTCACTGCTTTTCGCGGAAGTCGTTGTGGCATGCGCCGCAGGCCTTGCCGACGACCTTCGCCGCCGCGCTCACCGACTCCTCGGACGATCTCGTCTATGGAAAGGTCCGCTGAAGTGAGCAGGAGCCGCTCCTCGGTGCGCACGTATTCCCCAGCGGCATCGACGACGTACTGCGCGCCGAAGTGACGCTCGTCGTTCAGTCGCTGGGGCAGGTGCGCGGCGACCACCGCTGCATAGGCCTCGGCCTGCTCGGCCGTGTCGAAGAGGCACACGAGGTGCACCTCTTCGCGGCTCTCAACCTCAAGCCCCGGCATCACGGTGAGGCCCATGCCCTCGGCAGCAGCCTGCACGGCGCGGACATTCCCTGCGCTGTTGTGGTCGGTGACCGCAATCCACTCGAGCCCCAGCTCGAGCGCCCGCCGCACGATCAGCGGGGGGATCATCTCCACCTCTGCGCACGCAGAGAGCACCGTGTGCACGTGCAGGTCAGCCCAGCGGCCCCGCAGCATCGCCTCACCCCGCCCGGCCGCCTCCGCCGCCAGCGCTCCTACGAGCCGGCCCCGACGCCCAGCGCAGCCAGCCGTGCGACTACCGCAAAGGTCGTCTCCGGGGAGGAAAGCAGCACCACTTCCTCCGCCTCGGCTTTCCCGCGGGCCGCCTCGTCGGCCTGGGTCCCTTCGGTGATGATCACCGCCGCCAGCTCGAGGAGGCTGGCAACGGCCACCACGTTGGTGTGGGCCTGCAGAGTCACCCAGAGGTTCCCCTTGCGGGCCCGTGCCATCACGCAGCTCAGGAGATCAGAGGCGTAGCCCCCTGTGACCTCGCGCTGGAGCGCGGCCTCTCCCGTGATGACCGTGAGCCCCGTAGCCCGGACCACGTCCTCTACCGTCACGTGGCCTCCTTATCGGTGCGACTGGTAAGGTAGAACATGGCCTCCAACCGCGTGCCGACGCCGACCTGGGAATCGAGCGCAAACGAGTCCGCACAGGCCTTGATGTTGTTGAGGCCCATACCAGCTCCAAAGCCTAGCTCGCGGATCCAGTCGGGCGCAGTCGAGTAGCCTGGCTGGAGCGCTCTCTCGATATCCGGGATGCCAGGGCCTCTGTCCAGGGCCACAATGCGAATCTGGTCGGGCTGGATCTCGGCGATCAGATCGCCGCCTGCGTCGGTGTGGATGATCAGGTTCGTCTCGGCCTCGTAGGCCGCGACGGCTACCCGCCGCACCAGCTGTGGCCCGGCGCCCAGCCGCTCGAGCGCCCTCTTCAGCTTGCTCGAGGCCTCGCCACCGTGCACAAAGTCCCGGGCCACCACCCGGTATCGCAGCACCAGCCCGGTCTGGTCGGATTCAATGTCCTCGAAGATGTGGCTGGCGCGGTACCGGTGGATCTCCTCCTCGTGCCACTGCACCTCGAGCTGCCGAAGCAGGCCGCGCACAATGTCGCCCTGCGTGAGGATGCCCACCAATCGACCGACCCGCTCCACCACCGGCAGGCGGCCGAAGCCATAGCGGGCAAACTTGTTGACGGCCTGCACGACGGACTCGTCGGCGTAGGCGACCTGCACCTGGCGCGTCATTTTGTCGCCCACCCGCGCCGAGATCTCGCCTTGCTCCAGCGCCTGAATCAGGTCCTGAATGCTGATGATCCCGACCAGCTCGCCGCCGTCTACAACGGGGACACCTGAGATGCGCCTGACCCTCAGGATCTCCTTCAGCTCGCTCATCAGGCAGTCGGGCGTGACGGTGATCGGATTGGGCGTCATAATGTCGCCGATGCGGAGCTCATAGATGAGCTCCTGGCTCTTGGTAATAAGGCGAGGCTTGGCAGACCCAAGACCCTCGTCGGCGGACGAGCGTTCGGCCATCAGACATCACCGCTGGCGGGGCATCCGAACGAACGCCACCTCGTGCACTGTCGTCTCCTCGCTCATGCTGGGCCTAGACCGGGCACCAAACTCAAGGCCGGAGGGCGAGGCAGCCAGGGCCGGGGGGAGGGGTCCCCTGCACGCGCCAAAACCTGAGAGGCCTCCTACTGGCTTCCCTCCGCGAGATCACCTCCGTCGTCAGACCAGCATGCTCCCGTGATGCTAAACAGGCCGCAGCCAGGAAGCCCGGCGGAGTACAGCCGCCCGCAGGCCTCGTAGAGCGTGTACCGGGTAGCCAGAAGGGGAATACCCTTCTCGGCGGCGAGCGCGATCGTCTCCGGCGGCGGATACTTGCCCCGTACAAAGACGATGGCCGTGATCCCCGCCATCTCGGCAGTGCGGACAACCTGGGGGTTGGTGAGGCCGGTCAGAAGGAGGGTGCCCGCGTGGGTGAACGCGAGCACATCGCTCATGAGGTCAGCACCGCAGGCCATCTCGACTGTGGAGGAGAGGTCGACCCCTTCAGACACTACCTTGCCGGCAATGATCTTGAGTACCTGCTCAAGCGTCATGCGAGCCACCCCAACGCAATCCGCACCAGGCCGCACAACAACGGCCACGGGCGGCCGGCATGCCCCAACCACCGTGGCCAGCAGTCGCCAGCAGCCTCGCGGAGTCGCCGCGACCTGCCCGAGTGCAACGCCGCGCAGTATCCGTAGATCGTGAAGTCTATCACGTGAATTGTATCACTAAGGCCAGGGGTTGTCAATTGCCCCTTTGGAGAGTTCTTTCGTCCGATTGGGGAGCTACATCCGCCTTGCTCCTGCCCTCCATGGGCTTCCAGTTCGCCCCCTCCCCGAGGCGAACGCCGCGGCGTCCGCCTCGGGGAGGGGGAGCCATTACAGGGTGTTTTGGGCCTCGCCGGCGCGCTCGGGG
>JAIMBM010000559.1 GCA_023511475.1 Anaerolineae bacterium | reverse complement strand
GGTCCACGCTGGCCGTCGCCTCGTCGAGGATGAGGATGCGGGGATCCGCCAGCACGACGCGCGCCAGCGCCACCAGCTGCCTCTGCCCCATGGAGAGCCGCGCCCCGCGCTCGCCGACGTCGGTGTCCAGCCCGTCGGGGAGGTCGTCCAGCCACTCGCCCTTGGCGATGCGCCGTGCTGCGGCGGCCACCTCCTCATTGGTAGCCTCGGGGCGGCTGTAGCGGATGTTCTCTCCCAGCGTGCCGGAGAACAGGAACGGCTCCTGAGGCACGATCCCCACGTGGCGCCTGTACTGCGCCAGGTCGAGGGTGCGGATGTCGCGCCCGTCGATCAGTATCTTCCCGCCCTGGAACTCGTAAAAGCGCTCCACCAGCCGCGCCAGGCTGGACTTGCCGGCCCCCGTATGCCCGACAATGGCGACCTTTTCGCCGGCAGCGACTGAGAGCGAGAAGCCGTCGAACACGACCTCGCGGCCGGTGTAGCTGAAATGCACGTCCACAAAGTCGATTCGGCCGGCGAGCGTCTCGACCGGCTCGGACGCTATCTGGATGACGCGTGGCCCTGCATCCATGAGGGAAAAGACGCGCTCGGCGGCCGAGAGCCCGTCCTGGAACTGGCTCCAGAAGGAGGCCACGCTCGTCATCGGGAACCAGACCATGCCCACCGTCTGCACAAAGAGGAACCACTCGCCGGGCGTCACCAGCCCACGAAGCTGCGCCGCGCCTCCATAGTAGATGACCAGTGCGACACTGACCCCGATACCCGTCTCAAGGAGCGGGATGATGGTGTTCATCACCCACCCGCGGATCAGGTTGACCTTGTAGGCGCGCTTGTTGACCTTGAGAAAGCCCTCGTAGACCGCCGCTTCCTGCCTAAAGTTCTTGGCCACGATGATGCCACTGATGGACTCCTGAATGAGGGCGTTCACCTCGGCCAGCACCCGGCGGGCGTTCCGCGTGACGCGGCGCGCCACGCCGCGGAAGGATAGCGCCAGCCCCATGATCACCGGCACGGTCGCCAGCACGATCATCGCCAGGCGCACATTGATCACAAAGAGTGCGGCAAACAGGATGAGCACGTAGAGCAGGGTGCTGATCAGGTTGGTGACCAGCATGACCACGTCCCCGAAGGCGGTGGTGTCCGAGGTCACGCGGCTTACGATCTTGCCGGAGGGCTGCTCGTCATAAAACGAGAGGTCGCGCTCGGTGACGGCGCGGAAGGCATCCTCGCTCAGCCTGAGCACCACATTGCTCACGGCCTCGGCCGAGCGGGTCTGCCGGTAGTAGTTGCTGACCCAGCCCAGGGAGTTGAAGAGCAGCACTCCCAGGGCGATCACCCACAGGGCCACGCTCGACGCCGTCGAGGCCACCACGTCGATTCCCCGCGAGACCAGGATCGGCGTGCCCGCACTGACCACCGAGTCGAGGACGACCATGCCGGCCACCACGAGCATCGGGCGCCATTGCGGCCTAAAGTACGCAAAGATGCGCCGGACAAGTCTGATGTCGCCGTAGGTCCGGTCGTAGGAGTCGCTGTCCAGGCCATCCATCACCCAGCCCATAGCTCACCTGCCGTAGCGTGCAAAGATGCGCCGATAGGCCTCACACCGCTCCATCAGGTCCTCGTGCCGCCCCTGGTCCACGAGCTCCCCGCGCCGCAGCACGAGGATTCTGTCCGCCCAGCGGATCTGCGACAGGCGATGGGTGATGAGCAGTGTCGTGCGACCTTTCATGATTCGGCGCATGGCCTTCTGGATCTCGTCCTCGGTGGCGCTGTCGATGGCACTGGTCGAGTCGTCGAGGATGAGGATGCGCGGATCGGTCAGGAAGGCACGCGCGATGGCAATGCGCTGACGCTGCCCACCGGAGAGCGTGACCCCGCGCTCGCCAACCATGGAGGCATAGCCATCCGCAAAGCTCATGATAAAGTCGTGAGCCTGCGCCTCGCGGGCTGCGCGCTCGATCTCTTCCTTCGTCACCGGCCGGTGCACGCCAAAGGCAATGTTCTCGGCGAGGGTGCGCGAGAAGAGAAAGACATCCTGCTCGATGGCGGATATCTGCGAGCGCAACGAGTGCAGGTGCCAATCACGGACGTCGATCCCGTCGATCAGCACACGCCCGGCGGTCACATCGTAGGTGCGGTTGACCAGGCGGGTCAACGTCGTCTTGCCCGAGCCGGTCTGGCCGACGATGGCGATCGTCTCGCCGGGCGCGGCCCGGAAAGAGATATCGCGCAGCACCGGCGCGCCGTTGTAGGCAAAGCTCACGTTTTCGAACACGATCTCGCCCCGCAGGGGGCGGCTCACGCCCTGCGCGTTCTCGTCCAGCTCGGTCTCGGCGTTGATCAGCTCGAGGATACGCCGGGCGCTGGCAATCCCGAGCTGGACGGTCGAGAAAGTCCATATCGAGATGAAGGAGGGGAAGCTGAGCATGCGCAGCAGCCCCATGTAGGTGACGACCTGCCCGACGGTCACGCTGCCGGCGCGCAGCAGGAGCATGGCATGGAGAAACCCGCCCCCGACCGCGATGCTGAAGACGAGCAGGGGCAGGTACCGGGCCTGCACGCGGCCCTGCTCGATAAAGGCATCCCGGCAGAGCCGCGCGTTCGTGGAGAATATGCGCTGCTCCTGCTCCTCCTGAGCCGATCCCTTCACCACCTCGATGCCGCTGATTGTCTCGGCGAGGCGGGCGTTCAGCAGGCCGAAGCGGCGCCGCACAATCTCGACCACAGGCTCGAGCTCACGAATGTAGCGCCGAAGAGTGATGATAAAGAGCACCACAAAGATGCTGGGCGCAAGGAGCAGCGAGCCGGGGACGCTTGCCGGTATCGTCGCCATGGGGACGATCAGGCCCACGAGGGAAGAGAAGATCAGCGTGAGCCCCGGGTTGATCATAAAGTTGAGCTGGCGCACATCGTTGGTGGCGCGGGCCATCACATCCCCTATGCG
>JAIMBM010000056.1 GCA_023511475.1 Anaerolineae bacterium | reverse complement strand
GGGGGGGGGGGGGGGGGGGGGGGGGGGCCCGCGGGGGGGCCGGGGGGGGGGGGGGACGGCGGAGGGGCCGCTGATAGCGTCGAAGCGCGAACTGCCCCAAACCTGAACTACACCCTCCAAAAGGACGCATCGAGGAAGGTGCTCTGGCACAGGTTCTCGAAGGTGTACGAGTCCGCTCCGTCGCCGCCGGCTATCAGCCAGAGGATCAGATCGAGCGCCTGGGGCGCCAGTCGGTAGCGCTCCCGAAAGTCCAGGGCGGCAGCGTTGTACTGCCGATAGCCGCTGGCCGTGCGCCAGCGCCTGGGCTGAAAACCTGTCGCCACCTCCAGCCCCTTCGACATCGCCGGTAGCCATATGTTGTATTGCTCCGGGTCGCGCAGGTAGAGCACCGCCGTCGGCAGCGACACGCCCGCCCCGGCGACCTCCTGCTCGCGCCAGAACGCGTCCAGGAGCGAGTCCAGCTCGGCATCATCAGCATTCCACAACCGCTCGACCCAATGGTTGAGCGCGGGCATCGCCCTGGCCATAAGCGTAATCTGATTGCCGGCCAGGGCTGGCCTGAAGCGCTTGTAGCGCTGGCCCCCCTTGTCCCAGTCGGCGTTGAGGTGGTATAGGCATTGGCGCAGGTCCTCTTCGGTCAGGTGCCCCAGCTTGCTCGCCAGCAACTCGCGCGCCTGCTGCTCTCCCTCTCGGCGAGCCCGGGCGCGGTCCGGGGTGTTCTCGCACCCGCGATCATCGCCGCAGCTGTTGGGGGGCCGCAAGCTCGACCCGACGGCCGGCGCCACGCTGCGGGCCGCCCCCGCATGCTCTGCGGCCCCGGCGCTTACCCTGCGGCCAGCCCCGCACCACAATCTCGCGGGCTGGCCTGCTGTCCGACAGGCCCAGCGGCGAGCCGTCGCCTGGAGAGGCAGAGGTTCAAGGCTGGCAGGAGGACGATGACCATGCTCGGCGCCATCGCTCCCCTTTTCAGGCCCTCGCCCCCGATCACCTGCCCTGGCAGTCCTGCAGGGTCCCGTTGCTCGCCTTGCGAGGTTCCGGGCCCCATCGCGTGCCCCTTCCCCAGGCGGACTCCGCAGCGTTCTCGTGGGGGAGGGGGAGAGGGCCGCCCGACGCAGGGGCGTTGGGCGTGATCCCAGCGGACTTTCACGACATCGAGTGATGCGCCCCGAAAGGCCCAAGTCTGCGGGGCAATGGCGGATAGGGGCAGCCTGCCCCCGAAGCTGCCGGGGGCCTCCCTGAGTGGGGTGCACAGGGCATGGGCGTCCATACGCCCTGCCAGCTGGCGGGCACAGGATAGCTCGGATGGGATATGTTACAACATTGGGACATCGGGATGCCAGCCCCTATTGACATTGTAATCCTCGTATGGTATAATGAGGCCACAACACGTGCAATAGCCTGGCTCCCTGCACTCTGGGCCTCCCCCCTGTGGCCCGGCGAGGGCAGCCCCCACACTATCGACTCAGTCGGCTCCTGGCGTTACGCGCCTGAAGATCCTGTCCGCCCGTTACACTGACCGCAACGGGCCGATCATGCCGGAGAGGAGGCCACCGATGGCCAATGAGATCAACGTCGGGATCGTGGGCACCAGGTTCATGGGGCGTGCCCACAGCCATGCCTTCGTCGATGTGGCGCATTTCTTTGACCTCCCCCTTGTCCCCGTTCGGCGAGCGGCCTGTGGCCGCGATGTGGCACAGCTTGCGGCCTTTGCCCGCCAGTTCGGCTGGCAGACGACCGAGACCTCGTGGGAGCGCCTTGTCGCGCGGGACGACATCGACCTGGTCGATATCTGCACCTCCAACGCCTCCCACATGCCCATCGCCGTTGCCGCCGCCCGGGCGGGCAAGCACATCCTCTGCGAGAAGCCCATCGCCATGAACGCGGAAGAAGCGCGCCGCATGCTGGACGCCGCCCGCGAGGCCGGGGTCTCGCACATGGTGGCCTTCAACTATCGCCGCGTCCCTGCGCTCGTCCTCGGCCGGGAGCTCATCGAGCAGGGCAAGCTCGGGCGGATCGTGCACTTTGACGCGGTCTACTACCAGGATTGGCTCGTAGACCCCAGCTTCCCCATGGTGTGGCGGCACGACATCACAGAGGCCGGCTCCGGCGCTCATGGCGATATGCACGCCCATCTGGTAGACCTCGCTCGCTTCCTGGTCGGCGAGATCGCTGCGGTGAGCGGCGTGCAGGAGGTCTTTATCAAGGAGCGGCCGCGGGCCGATGGGCAGGGCGTGGGCACGGTGACGGCGGACGATGCCACCTACTTCCTCGCCCGCTTCGAGAGCGGTGCAATCGGCTCCTTCCTGGCCACGCGCCTGGCTACTGGCCGCAAGAACTATCTCCGGCTGGAGATCTTTGGAAGCGAGGGCAGCCTGGTGTTCAACCTCGAGCGCCTGAACGAGCTCGAGTACTACTCGCGACGTGACCCTGGCCCGGAGCAGGGCTTTCGGACCATCCTGGCTACCGACTCGGCTCACCCCTATGTGAAAGCCTGGTGGCCGGCGGGCCATATCATAGGCTGGGAGCACACTTTCATTCATGAGGTCAGGGATCTCCTGGTAGCGATAGCCAACCGCGAGCCGGTGCACGCCGATTTCTACGACGGTCTGCGCTGCCAGCAGGTGTTGGATGCCGTCTGCGTGTCTGCCAGGGAGGGGCGGTGGGTAGACGTCCCTGCGGGGGACTGACCAGCGGCGTGGGTACGTGGGAGGCCGATGGTGCCCTTCCGGATTGAGGAAAGGAGGTGCAGATGCATGATGGCCCCGTAGGAGCGGCTCTGCTAAAGCAGCCTGACGCCAGATAGCATTCAGGAGGATGCCATGAACTCGCGCAAAGTGACGAGGAGACGCCTGCTCAAGCTTGCTGCGGTCACCGCCGCCGGTGGCGTGGTAGCAGCCTGTGCCCAAAAGGCCGTGCCTACCGCGGCGCCAACGACCGCGCCAGCCGGCCCGACGCCGGTGCCGCCGACACCCGTTCCCGAGGCGACGGCGGCCCCCAAAGTAGCTGGCGAGGCTCCCATGCTGGCCGAGATGGTCAAGGCCGGCAAGCTTCCGCCGGTGCAGGACCGGTTGCCCGCCAACCCGAAGGTTATCACACCGATCGAGAAAATCGGCGTCTACGGAGAGACGCTCCGTCGCGGCACCGTGAACATCAGCAACTACCTGTGTGTGAACCAGGCTCACGAGCCGCTGTTTGAGTATCCGTACCCCATCCTGACTTCTGGACCGGTTGAGCCCAACCTGGCTGAGAGTTGGGAGTTCAACGCCGATGGAACCGTCCTGACGGTCCACCTCAGGCAGGGCATCAAGTGGTCTGATGGCGAGCCTTTCACGGCGGAGGACGTCATGTTCCTGTGGGAGGACGTCTGGTTCACGCCAGAGTCGCTCCAGCCGCCGCCGAGCCAGGTCTTTGTGGACGGCGAGCCCGCCAAGCTGGAGATGGTGGACGAGTTCACGCTCAGGTTCACCTTCTCCCGGCCCTACTACTATGCCGAGCACAACTTTGCCGCCATGCCGGAGTGGGCCTGGCCCAAGCACTACATGAAGCAGTTCCACCCGAAGTACAACTCGAGCGCGACCTGGGAGACCTTTGCCAAGAACGTCAACTGGTTCGAGGGACGCGGGAAAGTGACCCTTCAGGCCTGGATGCTCGAGGATTTCAAGCCGGACGTGGGGCTGACCCTGGTACGCAACCCCTACTACTGGAAGGTCGATACGGCGGGCAACCAGCTCCCCTACATCGACCGCGTGGTGTGGAGCATCGTGCAGGACCGCCCCACCATCGCCCTGAAGTGCGTCGCCGGCGAGATAGACCTCGATGGCATGTGGGTGGGCATCCCGCAGATTCCCCTCTTCTTTGAGGAGAAGGACCGGCGCGGATTCGACCTTGGCTGGTACGAGCACGTCGTGGCCTGGGCGATGTGGCCGAACTATGACTATGTCGACCCCGACATCCGCAAGGCCTTGCGGGACGTCAACTTCCGCCGCGCCATCGCTCTCGCGCTCGACCGCAACGAGATGAACCGGACCTTCTACTACGATCTGGCGACAGTCTTCAATGCCTGCTTCAACGGTGTGACCCCCTTCTTCACCGAGGAGTGCGCGGCGACCTACTCGGAGTACAACCCGAGCCAGGCCAAGAGGCTCCTCGACGACGCGGGCTACAAGGACGTCAACAACGATGGCTTCCGCGAGACCCCCGACGGCAAGCCGCTGGAGCTCATCATCGACGTGTACCAGCACGACCTCTATGTGCCGCTGATGGAGATGGTGGTCGACCAGCTCAAGGTCGTCGGCCTGAAAGCTGTCCTCAACATCCAACTCCAGGATGCCATCTTCCAGCGGCGGCAGACCGACGAAGTCATGTTCTCCGTGGGGGACTTTGACGGCTCCGACCGGCCGCTGGACAATATGACGGCCTTCGTCCCCGTGACCCCCAACACGCCATGGTGGCATAAGAAGGCGTCGGAGGAGCCCTTCTCGCCCGAGTACGCCGAGTTTGTCAGGCTGGTCAAGCACGCCACCTCGTTGCCGCGCGAGCAGATGATCGAGACGATGCAGAAGGCCAGCATGATCATGGCGGAGAACGTGTTCATGTGGTCCATCGGGTCCATGAAGCGACCCTACTACATCGGCAAGGGCGTGTACAACGTGCCAAGGGTGGCCCTCCGCACGCCGGCAGATACGCCTCCTATGCGGCCGTACCAACTCTTCATCGTGCGCTAGCGCTTCCAGCCGGATGGGTAAGGCGGGCCAGCCGCCCGCCTTACCCCTTTCCACAGGAGCACGAGATGTTGGGTTTCATCCTGCGCAGGCTCGCGAGCATGGTCCCCTTGCTGATCGTGATATCGATCGTGTGCTTTTTGATCATCCAGCTCCCGCCTGGTGACTGGGTGACCAACTATGCCACGCAACTCTACCAGATGGGCGAGACAACGTCCGAAGAAATCCTGGACGCGCTGCGGCGCCAGTACGGGCTGGGGCAACCTGTCTACGTCCAGTACTGGAAGTGGATCTCGGGGTTCCCGCGCGGCGACTTTGGCGTCTCCATGGCGTATGGCAACCGGCCGGTGAGCGTGCTCATCGGGGAGCGCTTCCTGCTCACCGTGGGCATCTCGCTGGCCACGCTCGTGATCTCCTGGGGCATTGCGATCCCCATCGGCGTCTACTCCGCAACGCACAAGTATGGGCTGGCGGACTATGCGCTCTCGTTCGTGGCGCTGGTGGGCGTGGCGATTCCTAGCTTCCTGTTGGCTCTGGCGCTGCTGTTTGTGTCCGTCTTCTTTTTCAACTCTCCGACGGTCGGCGGGCTCTTCTCTCCCCAGTACGCTGATGCGCCCTGGTCCCTGGCCAAGCTTGTCGATTTCCTGAAGCACCTGCCGATCCCGCTCCTGGTGATCGGCCTGGGTGGGACGGCCGGCACCATGCGCGTTATGCGCGGCAATCTGCTGGACATCCTGGACATGCAGTTCATCCAGACGGCGCGCGCCAAGGGTCTGAAGGAGCGGGTCGTCATCTGGAAGCATGCGGTGAGGATTGCCATCAACCCGCTGATCAGCCGCCTGGGTATGTACTTCCCAGAGCTGTTCGCTGGGACGGTTATCGTCTCGATCGTCCTGGACCTTCCGACCATTGGGCCGATGTTTCTGCGTGCGCTGCAGGGGCAGGACATGTATCTCGCGGGCACGATCCTGTTCTTCTCGGCCGCGCTGCTGATCGTCGGCAACCTGGTGGCCGACGTGGTCCTGGCCCTGACCGACCCTCGCATCCGATACGACTGAGGGCGAGCTCTGGCCTGACACACAGGTCGCCTTTGTGATCCCTGCGGGGAGCTCGAGTGCTCTTCGGCTGCAGGGGGTAGCTGGTTCGTCCTGGCCCGTTGAGGCGCTACGAGTGGAGGACTGAATGTCGTTAGCGAATGCCCTCAAGAAACTCAGGCCCGGATACAGACCATCGCCTGGGGCAGGCCTGGCCGAGGATGAGGAGGCGTTCCGCTTTCTCACCCTGGGCGAGCTGATGTGGCGCAAGTTTGCCCGCAACAGAGTCGCGGTCCTGTCGGCAATCGTGCTCATGATCTTTTACCTTGTCATGGTCCTCGCCGACTTTTTCGCGCCCTACGACATGAACCACGCCCACTCGGACTACCTGTACTGTCCGCCGCAGGTGCTGCGGTTCGTGGACGAGCAAGGCAGGTTCAGCCCGCGGCCGTTTGTCTATCCTCTGAAGGGTGAGCGCGATCTCAAGACCTTTCGGTTCGTGTACAAAGAGGATCGCACGCGCAAGGCCTACATACACTTCTTCGTCCAGGGTGATCCCTACAGGGTCTTCGGGCGGGAGCTAAAGCTGAGGTTCATCGGCGTGCAGGAGGGGACTCTCTTTCTGCTGGGCACCGATGTGCGTGGACGGGACCAGCTGTCACGGATCATCATGGGCAGCCGTATCTCGCTCACCCTTGGGCTGGCGGGCGTTGCCATCAGCGTGTTCCTTGGCTCGGTGATCGGTACCGTGTCGGGATTCTACGGGGGCAGGCTGGATGACGTAATCCAGCGCATCATCGAGTTCCTGCGTTCGTTCCCGACTCTGCCGCTGTGGATGGCGCTCAGTGCTGCGCTCCCGCCGGATTGGCCGTCGCACCTCGTGTACCTCGGGATCGTGGTCGTGCTGTCCTTTATCGGCTGGACAGGGCTGGCACGGGAGGTCCGAGGCAAGATCCTGGCGTTGCGCGAGACCGACTATGTCCTCGCGGCGGCCGGCACGGGTGCGAGCGCCTCGCGCCTGATCTTTGTGCACATGATCCCGAGTGTCGCCAGCCACATTATGGTCGTGGCGACCCTCAGCATCCCAGGAATGATCCTCGGCGAGAGCGCCCTCAGCTTCCTGGGCCTGGGGATCAAGCCACCTCTGACGAGTTGGGGGCTGCTGCTCAGCCAGGCACAGAGGGTCGAGGTGATGCGGCTGTATCCCTGGATGCTCGCGCCGGGTGTGTTCATCTCGATTGTGGTGCTCGCCTTCAACTTTTTGGGCGACGGGCTACGCGACGCGATTGACCCATTCTCGTGACTGCCCGCTATCGGCGCAACCGTGATCATCGCGGTGGGTCGCACAGCTACCTGTGGAGGCAGCATGGATGCGGAGACCATCCTCGACGTCATAGACCTGAAGACTCAGTTCCAGACGGAGCAGGGCATCGTGCGGGCCGTCGATGGCGTCAGTCTGAGCGTTCGCAGGGGCGGCACGTTGGGCGTCGTCGGTGAGAGTGGCTGCGGCAAGAGCGTGACGGCCCTGTCGATCATGCAACTGCTTCCGCGTCCGAAGGGGAGGATCGTGAGCGGGCGGATCGTGTGCCACAGGCGCGATGGGAGCACGGTGGACATCGCGGCCCTTGATCCCAACGGTGATGAGATCCGTGCGATCCGCGGGAACGAGATTGCCATGATCTTCCAGGAGCCGATGACCTCGCTCAACCCCGTGTACTCGATAGGCGAGCAGATCATCGAGGCCATTCAGTTGCACCAGGTGGTGAGCAAGGCAGAGGCCAGGGAGCGGGCGATCGCCATGCTGGACAAGGTCGGTATTCCCGGCCCCCGGCAGCGAGTGGACGAGTACCCGCACCAGTTCAGCGGTGGCATGCGGCAACGGGCCATGATCGCCATGGCTCTCTCCTGCAATCCGGGTCTGCTCATCGCCGACGAGCCGACCACGGCGCTGGATGTGACCATCGAGGCGCAGATCCTGGCGCTGATCAAGCAGTTGCAGGCCGAGTTCGGTATGTCGCTCATGATCATCACCCACAACCTCGGCGTGATCGGCGAGATGGCCGATGAGGTCGTGGTCATGTACATGGGCAAGATTGTCGAAGAGGCGCCACTCGCCGACCTGTTCCGGAGCCCGCAGCATCCCTACACACAGGCGCTGTTCCGGTCGATCCCCCGCATCGGGCGGAAGGACCGTTTGGTGCCCATCGCCGGGTCGGTGCCCAACCCGTACCGGATACCCAGAGGCTGCTCCTTTGCCCCGCGTTGCACCCGCGCGGAGAGCCGCTGCAGGAAGGAAGAACCACCTGTGTTCGCTCTGGCCGACAGACACCGCGCCAAATGCTGGCTCTACGACCGGGAAGGGACGGCCTGCCAGAGGGAGGCACAAGCGTGAACCAGCCACAGTCCAGGCCCAGACTCTTGCAGGTGAGGGACCTCAAGAAGCACTTTCCGGTGCAGAAAGGCACGCTGCGGCGCGTGGTGGGGCAGGTCAGGGCGGTTGATGGCGTCTCATTCTACATCCTGGAGGGCGAGACCCTCGGGCTGGTCGGAGAGAGCGGTTCCGGCAAGACGACGGTCGGACGCTGCATCAACCGGCTCTATCGCCCGACCGCGGGCACCATCGAGATGTGCATCGATGGCAAAGTGTACGACATCACGCGGGCGGAGAAGGACGAGCTCAAGCAGGCACGGCGCCATATCCAGATGATCTTCCAGGACCCGTACTCGTCTCTGAATCCGCGCATGACCATCGGCGACATCATCCAGGAGCCGCTGCTGATCCATCGAATCGGCACCCCTGAGGAGCGGAGGCATCGCGCCGAGGAGCTGCTGGAGAAGGGGGGGTTGGACAAGGACCAGATGAACCGCTTCCCGCACCAGTTCAGCGGCGGCCAGCGGCAGCGCATCGGCGTGGCGCGTGCGCTCAGCATCAACCCCCGCCTGGTGATCTGCGACGAGCCGGTCTCTGCCCTCGACGTGTCGATCCAGGCGCAGGTGCTCAACCTGCTGGCGGACCTTCAGGACGAGTTCAGGCTCACGCTCCTCTTCATCTCCCACGACATGAGCGTTGTCGAGTACATCAGCGACCGTGTGATGGTGATGTACCTGGGCAAGATCGTCGAGGTCGCGCCGACGGACGTCATCTACCAGCGACCGCGGCACCCTTACACCGAGGCGCTGCTTTCGGCTATACCAAAGCCGGGGGTTGGGATGAGCAAGGACCGGATCATCCTGGCGGGCGGCATTCCCGACCCTGCCCATCCGCCTCCGGGGTGCACGTTCCATACGAGGTGTCTGTACGCGCAGGAGATCTGTCGGACCAAGGAGCCCGCCTTGACGGCGGTGCCGGGCAGCCCCGATGCGTTCGTGGCCTGCCACCGCTATGAGGAGCTGACGTTGCGGGGCTTTGAGTAGCCATCCACTGACCGGCGCCTGGCTGGCGATGGCGGTTCGCCGGGGCAGGCAGGTCGCCACCTTCGGGTACGGCCGGGGGCGGCCGTGGCTCTGCATCCAGGAACGACGACGAAAACACGTGACGCGATACCGGGAGGCGAGACTTTGTACATCGACAAGGGCTACTGGCAGCTCGTTGTGCTCGACGGAGAGGGGCGTCGTGCGATCCCAGGGGACTTTGACGGGGATGGTCGCATAGAGATCGTGAGTGAGGGACGCTGGTACCGTCCGGCGACCTTTGAGCGCGGTGAGATCGAGCCGGCCCTGGCGCTGCGCTGCGTCGGCGCGACGGCCGGGGACGTGGATGGCGACGGACTGCCCGAGGTCATCGGTGCAGTCCGCAGGGATGCCGACGGAGCTGAGCACTTTACCCTGTGCTGGTACAAGCCGGAGGAGGGCCTGTCGCGCCCCTGGAAGGCACATCGGATATGCGAGGAACGGACCGGCCAGCCGCACGACATGGTCGTCGCCGACGTGGATGGCGACGGGCGCAACGAGCTGGTCGTGGTTCGGATGTACATCCCTGCGCCCAGTGTAGCCATCTACAAGCCCGGCAGTGATGCCACGCTGCCGTGGTCAGAGACGATAGTGCAGGCCGGCACTTCCGGCGACGGCACGGCCGTCGGAGACTTTGACGGAGATGGTGCCGCCGAGATCGTGGCCGGTCCGTACTGCTACCATGCCCCGGCATCCGGAGTGTTTGCTTCCGGATGGACGCAGGAGCCGCTCGCCCCCGGCTTTCGGGAGATGGGCGTGGCGGCGCAGATCGATATCACCGGCAATGGCGTACCTGATGTCATCTTCGCCGAGTCGGAGTATCCTGACTGCCGCGTAGCCTGGTTCGAGTATCGAGATGGAGCATGGATCGAGCATCCCCTCGATGAGGGCCTGGATTTCGTCCACTCGCTGGGTGCCTGGCGTGACCGTGAAGGGGCTGTGCATATCTTCCTGGCCGAGATGAACTCCATCCGCAGCTACAGCCTGGGCGAGATGAAGGTCATCATTGATAATCAGAATGGCACCGTAGTTTACGGTCAGGTCCCGGATGGCAATACATTCGCGATATTTGGCAAGCATGGAGAGGTCTTTTTCACGGTACTGGATGATCTTGATCTTTGCCTCTAGCATTGCTTTGACCACTTCCAGATTAGAACGACCAAGTGAAAAGGCGCTAGCAGTGATGGCATAAAGATCAGTTTGCGGTAAAAGAGGCCGACTTGGGGTAAAAAATTCTTTGAAGATCTCCTTTTCCAGGGTATAGGCCTCAAAACGGATTTTTTCGTATTCTTTGGCAATCTCATAATAGCCGAGTAATTTAAGGTTTTCTTCGAGAGAACGTAATCCTTCTTGAACCCTTTTTAAATT
>JAIMBM010000558.1 GCA_023511475.1 Anaerolineae bacterium | reverse complement strand
GACCTCATTGGTGCCCTCCTGTAGCTGCACCTCGAGATTGTGGCAGCAGGGGTGAGAGTCGGCGAACCCCTCGTGGCGGAAGGTGTGCTCTCCGTTCAGCCACAGATCGGCCGGGTCATGGGTGGCGAGCCTGAAGGTCACGCTCTGCGGCGCGTCGCTCACGAGCTGGATGTAGGCCCACGAGCGGAGATAGTGCCCCGCGCGAGAGTGCGCCGTGTGGTCCACGAGATGGTCCTCCCGGCAGCGCACGTAGGACCAGGCAGCCTCATAGTCACCCACGCGGAACACGCCCTCGCTCAGCGGGCCGCGCTCGACCGGCAACCCGGTGACGAGCGACTCAGCCTCGTAGTAGCGCCGGGCAATGGCCTGTCGGGATGATGGATCGACAGGGCAGTCGTGTTCGGGAAGCCGGATCACCTGGGGGCCGGCGACCAGCCAGTGATCGACGAATCCGTCCGCCAGGTCGAACGAGACGTAACCAATCACCATGCGGGTGCTCTCCATTCCAGAGGGTGCAACGACGTGGCTGCCTTGGCCGCAGGAGCGAGCCTGCTGCTCCTTGCAGAGCGAAGCGCACGGGCCACCAGAAGGCGGGGCCTCGCGCTCAAGGGCCCGTTGAGGGGCGGAGCCTCGGGGCCTCCCGATGCTGTGCGAACCATGCCCACCAGACCAGGAGGCCACCGGCTGCGAACTCGATGCCGAGGATCAGCCAGCGCAGCCAGGCGGCGCCATGCTGCAGGAGGAGCAGCAACAGATCAGCCGTGCCCACTGCCACGAGCTCCGGCCCGGCGAGCCTGGCAACGTGAAGGCTGAGGCGTCCCTTGCGCATGCCCGACTCGAGGTAGGCTTCGCTGAGGACCATGAAGGCCATCCAGAGCAGAGCGGCGGCCAGCAGGAATGCCTTCTCCAGGAAGCTCACTCGCCACCGCAGCCACGAGGGTCCGCCAGCATAGAGGAGGGCAAAGACGCTGACAAACACCTCCCGGCTCAGCAGGAGCAGCCAGAGCCCCGCAAGCAGGAGCACGGTCCACACCAGATAGATGAGCCCTCGGCGCAGCCACTGTCTTGCTGCCATGGCGATTCTCCCCAGCGGGCGCCGCGACCTCTGGCCACCGCCCGCTCGCGATTCGGTACCTTCACCTCGCCCCTGCAGCGCCACTGGCGGTATGTGTGTCCGGGCGAATGCCCAGCTCGACCAGGATAGCGACGACGTCCTCGTACAGTACCGGCTTGCGTAGAAAGCAGTCGGCACCGGCATCGAGGCTGCGCTGCCCGATATCCAGCCAGGAGCAGACGACCACAGGAATGTGACGGGTGGCGCTTGTGGCCTTGAGGGCGCGCAGCGTGTCCCAGCATCCTCTCCCGGGAAGGTCCGCCTCCAGCACGATGGCGACGGGCTGCTCCGCAGCCGCCCGGTCTGGCGCGTCACCTTGCGTCGAGCTGATCACCCGGAGGCGGCTCGCCCTTCGGAGGAAGCGGCGCATCAGGTAGCAGAAATCCGAGTCCGCGCCGACGACCATGACGGCGCCCTCAGCAGCTTGGCACATCCCGCCCTCTCGCCGGTGGCTGCCAGGGATTCTCTCTCCTGCCTACTACTTTAGCCTGTTGCAGGGCGGAATGCTATCACTTTTGGGCCGACCTGTTGCATTTCTGGGACATCTTCGCGGGCAGGCGCGGGATCATGGGCGGCCGGCCGCGGAGTCGGGGCAGGCGCCGGCGAGGAGGTCGGAGCGAGGAGAATGTGGCCGGCACCGGCTTCGGAGGAAGGCGGTAGGCGAAAGGCCCGTCTCCTCCCGGAAGACCCGAGCGAAGTAGCCTCCGCTGGAGAACCCCACGTCCATCGCCACCTGCGTGATGTTGGAGTGGCCCGCCTCGAGTAGCGCCTTGGCCTGACGCACACGATAGCGATTGAGGTAGGTGCTGAGGGTCATCCCGACCTCCAGGCGGAAGCACCGGCTCAGGTGGCGCTCGCTCACCCCCACATAGGCAGCGATATCGTGCCGCGAGATCGGCTCCGCATAGTGTGCGTGCACATAGGCCATCGCTCGCCGCACGAGCTGTTGCGCCTCTGCCCCCAGCCTGCGGCGGCCCCCCAGAGCCATCTCGATGTGCCGGAGGGTTTCCTCGACGGTGAAGAGTCCCTTGCCCAGGACGCTGGCCACGCTGCGGTTGAGGCGCGCGATATCGTCCTGCGTCAGGCTTTGCCCGGTCAGCACGATCACAGGGATATTGCGGCTTGCCTCCTCCTCGCGCATGGCCTCGAGGACGCGGAAGCCGTCCAGTTCGGGCATCATCAGGTCCAGCAGGACGAGGTCCGGACGCTCCCTGCGGATGGTTGCCAGGGCCTCGCGACCGTCGCGGGCGCAGAAGATGCGGTACTGTGGGGATTGGGCCTCGAGGATGCGGGCATAGACTTCGAGGGCCTCCGGCTCGTCGTCGACCAGGAGCACTTTCTTGCCGTCGCCGTTGCGGCCTTCGCCGGCGAGGGCGGCGGCGAGCTCCTGCACTCCTACAGGCTTGGTGAGCAGGCCCAGCTTGAGCACTGATCCGGTGCTCCGGTCGTCGGCCAGGTTGTAGAAGAGGACCGGCACGTCCCGCGTGGCCGGATTGTCCTTGAGGATCCTGAGCACCTCCCATCCGTGCCCCGAGGCCAGGCCGAGGTCAAGCACAACTCCTTTGGGAGGGCTGGCCAGGAGCCAGGTGAGCCACTGGCCATCGCCATCAACAGGGCATAGGCTGACCTCGAACCCCTGCCCGGCCAGATGTTGCCGCACCAACTCGCCCCCCGCCACGTCGCGGGCAAGGAGCACGATCGCGCGAGCCGCCTCGGGTGGGGCCTGGAGGAACGGTGCGGAGCGGCGATCGAGGGCCGGCAGGGTAAAGTAGAAGGTCGAACCGCGGCCGATCTCGCCTGATGAGCGGACACCGATCTTGCCACCGTGCATCTCGACC
>JAIMBM010000557.1 GCA_023511475.1 Anaerolineae bacterium | reverse complement strand
GGTGACAGCTGGCAGAGCGCGAACTGCCCCAAGAACTGAACCGCACCCGTATGCCTGGAGGTGACCTCCGCCCGCTCCCGCGCCCAGCGGATCAACCTCCGCCCCGGCCCTATCCTGACGGGGCTACCTCTTCCTCCTCGACAAAGACGACGGCACCCGAGGGACAGTTCTGCTGGCACGTTCCGCACTCGATGCAAAGGCTGACGTCTATCACGCACTTCGCCTCACCTTCGGCGATCGCCTGACTCGGGCACCCAGCCACACATGCCCCGCACAGAAGGCAGTCATCGGTGATCCTGTACGGCATCGAATCTGCTCCCCCACCGACCTGCAGGCCGGGCTACCCTGTGTACATGCCTTCCGGATCGATCTCCTCCCGGATCAGGCGGATCTGCTCCTGAGTCGGCGGCTCGGTGGTGGGCAGGTCGCGGGGCACAATCGGCTCAAAACCCAGGTTCGCGAGCACGTCCTCGAGGGTGGTGCCGGGGTGGATCGACAGCAGCTGCATGCGTCTGCTCTGAGCGTCAAAGCCAAGGATCGCCTTGTCGGTAATCACCCGACGAGGCCCCCCCGATAGTCCGGCCTTGCGCCGGCTGTCTCCTCCAGTGAGATACCCCGGGCTCGTAATGTGTGCAATCGATTCCTTGAGCTTGCGCGCTTCGTGGCGGATGATGATGATTGTCTCACGGGCCAGCGAGGCGATGTCGTTGGCGCCGCCCGACCCGACAAAGTGCCGGAACACCCCCTTCGGATCGCCCAGCAGGGTCGTATTGACATTGCCGTAGGCGTCGACCTCCAGGCCGCCCAGAAAGCCGACGTCAACCAGCCCCCGGTGCAGCACGGTACCGAGCATATCGACGAAGGAGCTCAGCATTGTCGCCCGGTACCACACCCGTGGGTCGGCGAGGCCGACGCCGGGCGCCACCGGCTCCGGGTCCACCACGCCCAACTCGAAAAGGATGGTCATGTGCGGCGCGTGGGTGCGCTTGGCCAGAAAGGCAGCCACGACCGGCAGGCCAAGCCCTACCGCCACAATCTGGCCGTCGCTCAGCTCGCGGGCTCCCGCTACGGCCATCAGCTCGGAGAGTGAATAATCCACGCCGTCGGTCATGCTCCGCCCTGCTCCTCAGTAGCCCAGTATGGGGTCGGCAGCGAGACGGTTCAGCCGCTCGGCGCCGCCAATCCGTGCCAGGTACTCCCAGTGGTCGCGCACCCCGTACACGTACTCGTCCAGGTACGCCCGCAGCCCAGCCGGCGTCTTGGCCGCCTCGGCGTACCGTCGAATCTCCTCGGCATCATAGTCGTAGGCCCGGTAGACCGAGGTCGGATGGGCGCCGAACGGCAGTTGCACGACATGGGAGACGCGAAACCCCGGAATGACCGTCTGCTCCGGATGCCGCCGGATCACCTCTGTAGGCACGAGACGCTCGGTGATGACGACGGCCCGTTCGGCCGCCCGTACCTGCTCGCCGTTATCCCAGCGTGGACCGTAGACCCACGCGTTGCCCTCGGCATCGGCGACCTGCACCTGCACCACGGCCACGTCGGGCACGAGCGGCCTGAGCACCAGGCACCGCTCGCCTGTGAAGGGATCGACCACCTCTGGACGTCAGCCGGGTGCCCGCCTGCAAGGGGCAGAGCATGCCCGCCTACGACCCACGTGCGCTCAAGGGCATGTGTGCTATGGCTGAGCCCGAGGGTCGTCGCATTTCCGTCGAGGCGCTCACAGAGGCGTGCGTGCATCTTCTGCGGCAGGCGGGCGTCCCGGCCGAGCAGGCCGCGCTGATAGCCGACGTCTGCGTGCAGGCCGACCTGCGCGGGGTCGAGTCCCACGGCGTGCTGCGTCTGCCGGCCTACATCCACCAGGTCATGCGCGGCCTCATGGCCGCCGATACGCGCGTCGAGGTCGTGCGCGATCACAACGCAATGGCTCTGCTGGACGGCAACGGCGGGTTCGGCCAGGTCGCAGCGGCCGAGGCGATGCGCCGCGCGATACGCAAGGCAAAGGAGTATGGCCTGGGTGCAGTCGGCGTGCGCAACGCCAGCCACTTTGGTATGGCCGCCTACTATGCGATGATGGCCCTGCCCCACGACGCCATCGGCATCGTCGTCTCCAACGCAGCACCCTCCATGGCTCCCTGGGGCGGCATAGACGCCATCCTCGGCAGCAACCCACTGTGCGTGGCCATCCCTACCGGAACCGACACGCCGATCGTGTTGGACATGGCGACCAGCGTGGTTGCCCGGGGTAAGATCCGCCTGGCGGCAGAAAAGGGGGAAAAGATCCCGGCGACCTGGGCGCTGGATAGCGCCGGCCGGCCCACGGAGGATGCCGCAGCGGCCCTAAAGGGCACGCTGCTGCCCGTCGGCGGGCCCAAAGGTTATGGCCTGTCGCTGGTGAACGACGTGCTGGCCGGCGTGCTCACCGGCGCCCCCTTCGGCTCCAGCATCCCCTCGGTGCACGATCTGACCCGCCCCTCAGCAGTCGGGTTCTATCTCCAGGCCATCGACATCCAGGCGTACCTGCCGCTCGACAGCTTTTGCGCTCGCATCCAACAGTTGATCGCCGAGATCAAAGGGTCCAGGCGCGCGGAGGGCGTGTCCCGCATCTACCTGCCGGGCGAGCCAGAGCTCGAGCGGGCGAGGGACCGCCTCGCGAGCGGTATTCCGGTTCCCTCGCCCGTGCTCCAAAGCCTGCGCGAGCTGGCGGCTCGTATTGGCATCACGCTCCCCCTGTAGAAGCCAGTACAGGGGATGCCGTCAGAAGAACGCAGAGCGCCCCACCTCTTGTGCAGGCGGGGCGCGGCATTTCCCTCACAATCGGGCAGTCTACGTTCAGCTTCAGCCCCCGTAGCTGATATGATCCACAATCTGTCCATCGACGAGCTGATACACATCCGACACGAACTCGTCCACTGTCGGGTCGTGGGTGGCCATGAGGATGGTGACACCCTC
>JAIMBM010000556.1 GCA_023511475.1 Anaerolineae bacterium | reverse complement strand
CCCCCGATATCCGCGCATCGAGCCCAGGGCTGCGACGACGATCTGCGCCTCGCGTGAGAGGAGAGTCCACTCCGCCTTGAAGAACTCCGAGGCCGCCTCAACGACCAGGGGCACCATCTCGGTCACCACATGGATCGTCACCTGACCGAAGGGCGCCAGCCGACGGTACAGCTCGGCCCCGAAGAGATGCACAAGATACGGGTGCCCGCCCGTCAGGAGATGGATGCGGCGTATCGCATCATAGTCGAACCCGAGCTGGTAGCGGGCCATGCCCACCAGCAGCTCTTCCGTCTGTACCTCGGTCAGCGGCTCGAGATCCATCGCCGGCAACCCGCGCAGTACCGGGGCTGGCTCCCTCTGCTCCGTCGACGAGCCCCGCACCGCTGCAATGACGGCCAAATCCGGCTCCCTGCCCACCAGGTCCCTGAGCCGCAGCACCAGTTCCGCCCCGGCGCCTTCCGCCAGGTCCGCAAGCTCCAGCCCGTCCATAAGCAGAATGAGCGGCCGTCCGTGCAGAAACCGCCGCCACGAGGGCAGGAGCTCCCTCTCGAGGTACCCCGGATCGGAGAGGAAGGCCTCCTGTGACAGCTCTGGTGTCGAGCCTTTTCCGTGGTGGATCGAGGAGTGCACTTCCAGAACAAGGCGCCACAGGAGGTCGCCCGGCGGGGATTCCCGGGCCTGCCGGAGGTCAACGTAGACGGACGTTCCCTTCGCGGCAAGCCGCGACTGCAGGCGGTAGAGAAGCGAGCTCTTGCCTATCCGGGGCGTACCATAGATCAGGAGAAATCGCTGCCCCGTGTCGAGGCCATCCTCGACCCACTCTATCGCATCCTCGCGACCGTAGAACCTCTCCTCTTGCCGTATGGGCTGGTCGGGTGTGAACGGGTTCGTGGGCCGACGCGACACAACCACCTCGTCAGATGACCATCGACTCTCGGGCCGCCTGCCCGCCCGTGGCAAAGCGGCTCAGGCGAAACGGCTCGACCTCTGCGGGCATCCGCCCCATCAGGAGCTCGGCCATGAGGCGGCCGCCCTCCGGACTGGCCATGATGCCGTGCCCGCCGTATCCAATGTTGAGATACAGCCCCGGGATCGGGTCATAGGCATCGATCACCGGGTTGTTGTCCGGTGTGCAGGGATACTGCCCGGCGCTGAGGTACACCTGCTCTCGCCGCAGACGTGCCGCAATCCCCTCCCAGAAAGGGCTGAGCTCCGAGACGGCCTCGAGGACCAGGGCGGGGAAGGTCCAGTCCGTCGGCACGGTCTCACCCGGCTCCATAGGCGCCTCCGGCAGCGCCCAGCCGAGCGCTGCCCCCCCGCTCTCCGGGCGCCAGTAGGCGCCCGTTCCATCGTCAATCGTCATCGGTGCCGACTCTGGAATCTCGGGGTACCCCGTGATCACTACCTTGTGCCGTCGCACCGCCGTGACCGGCACCATCGCCCCAAAGCGGGCCGCGGTGACTGCCGCGAACGGCCCGGTCGCCAGCACCAACCGACGGGTGGCGATCCGGCCCCGGTTCGTCTCCACGGCGGCCACCCCGTGGCCATCGACGATCAGTCCGGTCGCCTCAGTGCGCAGCCAGAACCGGCCCCCTGCCGTGGCCCTCGCCATTCCATAGGTGAGAGCATGGGTCGAGAGCCACCCGTCTCGTGCACGGAACGTCCCAGCCGTTGCCCGGGGGCCGATGTAGGGGAAGCGCCGACGCACCTCGTCGCCATCGAGGTACTCAACATCGTCGAGCCCGTGCTGCCGTTGAAGTTCGACCCGCTCGCGGAGCACCCGTGGCCCATCCTCGGCACCGCTCACGAACAGATAGCCCTGCTGCTTCAGGCCCAGGTCACAGTCCTCCAGGCCGGTCATCTCGGCAAAGCGCTCAAAGAACTCGATGCTTGCCTTCATCATGCGGATGTTGGCCGGCTCGGTGAACTGGGCGCGAAAGCACTCCTCCGAGAGAGCCGTTGTCAACGTGCCCAACCCATCGCGACGCTCCAGGCAGACCACCCTCAGGCCGGCACGTCCCGCCCAGAAGGCGGTCGCGACGCCGATGACGCCGCCGCCGACGATCACCACATCGGCCGGCTGTGAGAGGTCAGCCGCCGATGGAACGCCGATCGTGCCCATGTCGCCTCCATTGGTCAGTTACGACGACGCCACGGCAGCGTGGCCTCATCAACATGGGGACGAACTCGTGGCTAGCCGACGACGCAGAGGATGCGTCCGCAGCTCGTACAGCGGTGGATCTGCTCGCCGCCACGGACCTGCTGGATGATGCCGGTTGGGACGCTCACCCGGCATCCCTCGCACAGGCCCCCGCGAATGGCAGCGACGCCCCGTCCGCCTTTCTTGCGGCACGTTTCGTCGTACAGCTCGAGGAGCGATGCCGGCAGCGCCGCCCGCAGGCGACTGATCTGCTCCTCCAGCTCCGCAAGCCGTCTGCGTAGGGTCGCGAGTGACGCCTGAAGCTCCCCCTGCCGTGCTTCCCAGGCGCTGTGCACCGCCTCGTACCGCTCTCGGGCACGGCGCAGACGCGCCTCGCGCTCGTCCATCTCCGTCAGACCGGCGAGGATCGTATCCTCAAGGCTGCCTCGCCGCGTGCGGAGGCTGGCCAGGTCGGCCTGCAGGCTCTCGAGCTCCTTCGGGCTCCGGACCTCGCCCCCGTAGAGCCGCTTTTCCGTGGCGGCGGCCTTGCCGTTGAGGCCCTTCACCTCCAGCTCGAGGTCTCGCACACGGGTGCGCAGGGCGCTGAGGCCGCTCTCCTCCCCTTGCAGGTCCGCCCGTGCCCGCCGCAGGTCGTCGGTCTCGCCGAGGCTCTTCTCCGCTTCCTCCAGTCGGCGCGCGACATCCGCCCGCTCGAGCTCTGCTACCTGCAGTTGATAGAGCGTCTGTAGGCCGGGCATGGCAGCTCCTTCCGCAAGGCCTTGCGTGCGCACGGTTAGCGAGGATTATAACACAGGGAT
>JAIMBM010000555.1 GCA_023511475.1 Anaerolineae bacterium | reverse complement strand
ACCCAACCCCCATCGCCTTCCCCGCACGCGGAGAGAGCGATGCAAAGCGAGACAGGAGTATGGGCGTAGTGCTGGCGAAGCAATCCTCTCTGGGAAGTGAAGCTACCGGCCGAGCGATGAGCCGTCTCTCTCCAAGAGATGCCGCGCCGGCACATGCTACAGCCCGTGTGAACGGTGTTACGCTGCACGTCGTGCTGGCCGGCGATGTGAAGGCCCGGCCGCTCCTGTTGCTGCACGGCTTCACCGGCAGCGCCGAGACGTGGACGCCGTTCCTGCCCGCCTTCACCATGCACTTGCGCGTGATCGCGGTAGATCTGCTCGGACACGGACGGTCCGACGCGCCGGAGGACCCGCAGCGCTACCGCATGGAGCGCTGTGTCGAGGACCTGCTGGCGCTGCTGGACTGCCTGGGTGTGGCGCAGGCCGGCGTGCTGGGCTACTCGATGGGCGGGCGTGTGGCGCTGCACCTGGCCGCCGCTGCCTGCAACCCGCAATGGATACGTGGATCACATCAGGCGCCAGAGCGGCGGCGGCGTGACCTCCAGATGGCGCGGTGACCCCCTGCTGCGGCGAGGGGCTGCCTCGGCAGGCCTACAGCCCCTCAAAGGTCACCCGGGTGGTAAAGATGCCCTCGCGGGGGTCGTAGCGCTCGACGATTTCGGCGGCGCGCAAGAGCGCTCCGCAGAGCGCCCCCGCCTGCGCGTCCTGTATCGTGATCCGATCGTAGAGGTCGAGCCCGCAGAGGCAGGGGGTTTCGACCCAACCGAGGTACGCCGCTGCGCGCCCCGCCTGCACGAGACCACTCGCCCGGGCTGCACACTCAAAGGCGGTCTCGTAGTGCGGGTCGACATAAACGGCCAGGTACCGCCGCGGAGCGGCCTCGCCGCCGACGATGCCAGCGCGGGCGGCAACGCCCTCGCCAAAGACCCGTGCCTGATTGGGGTTCTCGAGGCTCCGGCCGTAGAGGGCGTCAAGCACCTCGCCTGCGCCGCCGATGGTGTAGGGCTCGGAGTAGGCCTCGGACCAGGGCACAAAGCAGTAGAGCGTGCCATCGGAGAGCCAGCGGGCCCGTGCCGAGGCCTTGGCCAGGAGCGTCTGCACCGCGCCGAGGCCGGTGCGTTGCAGCGGGGCCGCGCTCGCCGCTGACCCTGCAGCCGCCCGCGCCTGCCGGGCCAGGGCGGCCCGGATCTGCGCCTCGAGCGTATCATCCCAGTTGGCCGGCGCGATGGCGAAGGAATCGAGCACCATGTCCCACGCGGAGGCCCCATCGAAGGTACAGGGCAGGCCCGCGGCCCGGTACACGATCTCGGCGATGAGCCAGGAGATCGTCTTGCCGGACCAGAGGTAGAGCGCGTCGGGCCGCCAGCGGCGTAGCAGGCCCCAGCCATCCTCGGCCTGCAGGCAGAGCCCTGGGCGTCGACCCCCGCGGCGCAGTCCGATGTGGAACAGATAGCAGGGAGGCCGCTCCACGCGTTCCTCCCCGGCGGGGGTCCGAAAGCCACGCTCGAGAACGACCCTCGCCAACGGCCGCAGAGCGGCGCCCGGCTCGCCCTGCTCGCCGAAACGGTCGTAGCGGCCGTCGGCGTTGTGCACTTGCACCAGCATCCGGCCCTGCCAGGGCTCCTCCTCCGCCACGTAGACCGCGACCTCGCCGGTCTCCAGGCACCGGTCCGGATCCGAGCTGCTGTAGGCACGCGCCGCCCACACCGTGCGCTCCATGGCCAGGTAGAGCGCCCCATCCCAGGAGGCCAGCGCCGCCCGCCGGAGGGGCTCGCAGGCGTCAAGGGGCACCCAGCAGGCGTAGGACCAGTGGTCCCAATCCAGCGAGTGGATGAGGGTCGGGTCGGCGTAGGCGAGGGGGCCGGTGGAGGTCTCCAGGTAGGAGAGCTGCCACAGGCCATCGGCCTGGATCAGGCTGGGGTACAGGGGCGCGAAGGAGGCAGAGGGCAGGCCGGGCGGCACTATGGCGGCCGGCGCCGTCCAGGTAGAGTCGGTGAAGGTCCCGATCCGCAGCCGACAGACGCCTTCGCCCTCTTGATCGCTCGAGACGACGTAGTAGGTGCCGTTGGCAAAGGCCGCGGCGACCCCACGACGAGCCGGAAGCGCACCTGCACCGCTCCAGGCGTAGGCCGTCCAGGAGCCAGTGTCCCATCCCGCGCGGCACACAAGCTTGAGGTAGCCGTCGGCCGGGTCGTGGAAGAGGAGCTGACCGTTGGCACTGCCGAGGGAGGCCGCAGCATCGGAGAGGCCCGGCACGATGTCCGCAGGAGCGGACCAGCTCTGGCCGGCATCAGCGCTCTGCACCCAGGAGAGCCGGTATGGCACTCCACCCGTGCGGGCAAAGTAGAGGCGCACGCGGGCGGGGTTGTCGCCCAGTGCGGAGAGGGCGACGTCCGAGGCCGTCGCAACACCGGTGACGAGGGTCGTCCACGCCTGCCAGGCTGAGGGGTCGCCGGGGTTGGCGATCCGCTGGACGTCGACGGTGCCGCCTGCGCCGATGCGGGCGCGGAGGATAGCGCCCGCTGTGAGGCAGGCGCAGGTCTGCCGGGAGCTGGAGCTATCGTCGAGGAGGGGCGCGAAGCGGAGCTCCCTGTCCTCAACGCGGAGGCGGACGGAGGGCACACCGCCGAGGGAGCGCTGGGCGGCCAGAAGGGTTGGCGTAAGTGTACGCACGGTGACCTCCTCGCACCGTGTCGGCCCGGCGGCGAGGTTCGGGCCAGAGGGGCCGGAGCGGCCACCGATACTCGGCTCTCAGTGGCCGCTCCGGTTCGGGAGGGGTTGAGGGGCAGACGTAGTTTAGCACAAATGTTCTATTTTGTCAAGAGGATGAAGAGAGATCTCTATTGACAGGGCTCGACTTTGGCCTTTCGCCGCGCGCCCCCCAACATCACGCAGAAGCCGTCGCAATGGCCCCCAGCGGCCCTGTGTTCGCGGACCCCTCCCCCTCGCCCCCTTCAGGGG
>JAIMBM010000554.1 GCA_023511475.1 Anaerolineae bacterium | reverse complement strand
CTACTACTGCAGCCATCGCCCGTACGCCGATGCCAACCGCCGGCTCGCGCTGCTTGCCCAGGAGGCAATCGTGCGCAATCTGCGGCAGGCCGGCCATGATGCCGTCGATCGCGGGGCTAAGGACGACATCATCCGTGGGCACCTGGCGCTCCTCGGCCCGAGAAACCTCCCGCGCCCGAGCCGGATGCCGGCGATCATCGGAGAGGCACTCTTCATGACCAACGACGCCGATGCGGCGGCTCTGAAGCGGCCGGAGATACGGGAGGCGATCGCCAGAGGCTACTTTGAGGCGCTGAAATCCTATTTCGAGAGCGGGGGATAGCGGGCCAGACCTGCCCGGCGACGGGCCGCGCTGCAACCGTGTGCGCTGCCCAGACGGCAATGGTCTACTGCAGCTCAGTCCAGGAGACGTGTCGGTAGCTTTCGCGCTCGCGCCTCCTCAGCAGCCTCCGGCGTACGATCTGGACCAGGATCATCGGGCGAAGGCGCCGCCAGGCATCCACTGCCCGGCTCACTTCCTCGTCACTCGGGCAAGGGGCACCAAAGCGCTCTCGGACATAGACCCGCACAACCTCGCAAGCGAGGTCGCCGCCCGGCCCGAGGGCTGCAGCCAGCGCGCGCCCAAACTCGAGCGGGGTTTGATAGGGATGGGCGCTCACGCCCAGTGCCCCCGAGGTCCAGGTCAGCAGCAGGTACAGGCGCGAGGGTACCGACAGCGCGCGCCAGCGGCTGATGGCGCGCCGCCCCAGCCACGCAGCAGCCCCGATCAACAGGCCAGCCAGCACCGGCCGCAGCCACACGGCATGGCGTAGGAGCTCCCGCGCTGGCGGCAGCGGCACGTCCCCCCCATCGCCGCGCGGCGGCAAGGCCGGCGGCTCGCCGAACTGCTCCTCGTCGCCTCTCCCCTCAGGGCCGGGTATCGGCAGCGGGCCTTCGCCAGTCCGATCGTCGCCCGTCGGCCGCACGATCGGCGGTTGGGACGGTGTGGGCTCGAACTCGATCCACCCGTATCCCGGGAAGTAGACCTCCGGCCAGGCGTGCGAATCCAGGTGGCGGACGAGGTAGCAATCTCGCTCGGCCACGTACTCTCCCGGGGCGTACCCCTGGGCTATGCGCGCAGGTATACCCAGAGTCCGGCACATGAGCACCATCGCCGAGGAAAAGTACGCGCAGTATCCTTCCTGCGTGTCAAAGAGAAACCAGTCCACCGGATCACGGCCGGCTGGAGCCGGCTCGACCGACAGGCTGTAGCGGAGGCCACGCAGATACGCCTCCAGCGCGGCCGCCTGGTCATAGGGCGTGATCGCCCCAGAAGCAATCTCGCGTGCTAGCTCGCCAACGCGCGACGGCAACGAGGGCGGCAGCTGGAGGTATCGCCTGAGGACCCAGTCCGGATACTCTGTGCCAGCCTGGCGCAGGTCACGAATGCTGGCAGTCGTAACCAGGGAACGAACATCGTATTGGTTCCGGCCGCCGAGCCCTGCTGCATAGATGGCCGTAACCTCAAAGCCAGCCGCCCCCTCGCCGTCGAGGGGCGGGAACGCCTGCACGCGGGTCGGCAACTGGGCCTGAAGTGGCTCGGCCGCAGCAAAGATCAGCGGGTCGCGGGGCTGTAGCAGAGTGATGGTTTGATCGAGCAGCTTGCGGGACTTGAGCCCCGTCCCTGTGCCCAACATCGCACCTGCGGCCCTCTCGATGGTAGCACCGCTGCTATCAACCCAGCCCGACCCGGTGTAGCGATCCAGCACTACCGCGCGCCAGTAGTGCGGTTCTCGCGCCTTCACCTCCATGAGCGGAGTCGGATAGAGGATGATGCTGCTGCCGAGCGTCATCGTGCGGGAAAAGCTCGTAGAGCTCACCTGGTCACGGTAAGAGAGTGAGGCGTACAGCCGGTTCCACTCGTCCTGGACCCGTCGCCAGAGGGTCTCAAAGCCCTCCCACTGCACGCCGGGGCGCATCCCCGGCAGCGGCCTCGGCACAAGCCACACGACCGCGATGATAACCAGAGCCAGGAGCGCACCGTTGCGCAAAAAGTCCAGACCTATGTACTGGTCATAGATCACACGGGAACGTTGCCACTCGCTCTCGCGATGGTACACGTTAGCCCGCACGATGAGGATCAGTGCCACGAGGAGATAGAACACAAAGTAGACGACAAAACGGGTCGGAGCATAGTACACGCTCAGGAAGGTCACGATCCCTCCCGGCAGGATCGCTCCCCAGACCCAGTGGCTCCGATAGTAGAACCAGGCGCCATAGAAGGCCACGAGCCACCCGAGCGCCGTCATCTGCACGACAAAGGGCAAAGCATCTTCGCTGACCCCACCCTCGCGCACGGTTGTGAGCCAGTTCAGCAGATGCTCGGACACGATGCCGCCCTTGGCCTCTAGCCCAGCAATCCAGCCGACACGCCCGGCAAGGCCCGCAGCGCCCTCAGAGGGCAGGTGGATCAGGCCAGCGACCAGCAGAAAACAGCAGAGGGTCCCCACCGCCAGCCCGAGCGGGTGTGCCAGGAGCCCGGGCACGCGGCCCTTGGCAAAGAGGAAGCCGACGAGCACGCCATAGAACACCGCCCAGGGCATGATGCGTAGCCGCTCATCGAGTCCTCCGGCGGTGAAGGACCACGCCATCGTGAGGAGCATCAGCGCCAGCAGAATGAGGGACAGCCAGCCCTCGGGCAAACGGAGGCGCTCCCTCAAGGTCCCCTCCTGTGCGTGCCGCGCCATCGGCCGGTATAGTCGCACCAGCCGATTGTAGCATCGCGGCAGGCCCCGGTCAACCATGGCTTTTCGTCGCGTGTAGCTCAGTGTAAAGGCAGGCTTATCTGCGCTGCAGCCAGGGCCCCCCACCCCCGTGGCCCATAGGCGCTAACTTAAGGGAGGCCAGCGTCCTCTCTTCCGCAAGTGCCCCCACCCCTCGCCCCGCCCCCGCCGCGGCGGGGGCGGGGAAGACCAAATAAGGG
>JAIMBM010000553.1 GCA_023511475.1 Anaerolineae bacterium | reverse complement strand
CCCCCCCACCCCGCCCCCCCCAACCCCTCCCGCCCGCCCCCCCCCCGCCCCCGCGCGGCCGCCCCCGCCCCCCCGGGGGGGCGGGGCGAGGGGTAGAGGCAGCCTCCCCGACCCGGGCGGGCCATTCACCGACCGTCTTGGCCCACACTCATATGCCTTGCCACCACGAACATGTTATAATGGATTATAGCACAACTGCTCTTCCGAGGCAGCGCCGTCCCAGCCCGACACGGCTGGGGGAGGAACAGTGCCAATGGCGGACACGAGTGTCGACAGCTCTGACGTGCCTGCCGGTGCAGGCCCGGCCAAGTCGAGCGCCCCTGTCGCACGGCGCGCCTTGCTCGGCGCCGGAGCGGCCGCCGTGCTCTTCGGAAGCAACGCCATCACCCTGGTAGCGAGCAGCCGTGCTGCCGAGGCCGCGGTCGAGGCACGAGCGGCGGAGGAGCGGAGCCGGCTCGAAGCGGAGATACGGCTGCTGCAGCGCCAGTTGGCGGTCTACCGCGAGCTGGACCGGATCGGCCTCGATGACCTGATCCGGACGCTGCTGGAGTGGTACGACCGCCTGTGGCCCATGTTGCGGGATGGGGCCGGGCTCCTGCTGGGAGCCCTGAGCCGGGTAGAGGAGGGACTCTCACACTTTGAGGGCGGCCTCGCCGGCCTGCGCAGCGCCGTCGGGCTCGTGGCAGACCTCCTCTCGGGCCTCGAGGCGCGGCTGAAGGCGGCGCAGGATGCGATCGCCCGCATCCTTGGGAGCGTGCCACCCCTGGGGCAGGCGGTCGGGAGCTTCCTGACGTGGCTGATCGGCAAGATCCCCTTCGGGCTGGGTTCGACGGTGCTCGAAGCCGCAGAGAAGGTCGGCGAGCTTGGCTCCTGGCTGCCGAGGCTGGCCGAGGAGGCCCGGTCCAGGCTGCTCAGTCCCCTCGATGAGGGCTGGCTGAGCCAGCGGGAAGGCGAGGGTCTGGAGGGAAAGCTCTTCCAGCCGCTGCGCGAGAAGCTGCTCGGGCCGCTGCGGTCTCACCTTGAGGAGGTGAGGGACGCGGCAACCCGCTGGGATACGGAGCTGGCCCCCTCGCTGAGGGCTGCCCTCGACGAGCGACTCAGGATACGCCACGAGCTCGACGAGCTGGAGCACGCCTGATGCATCGCCAGCGGGGCCCGAGCCCTCAGTAGCCCATCTCGTGCAGCCGCTCGTCGTCGATACCAAAGTGGTGGGCAATCTCATGCACCACGGTCCGGCGCACCTGCTCGCGTATCTCCTCCGTCGAGCGGCAGCAGGCCTCGATGGGCTCCTGGAAGATGGTGATCTTGTCCGGGAGGACGAGCCCGTAGCGGCTTGTCCGCTCCGTCCGGGGCACGCCTTCATACAGCCCGAGGAGGGTATGGCCGCGCCGCACCCGGCCTCGCCGGAGCTGGGATGGCGTCGGACGATCCTCCACGACGACCTCGACATTATCGAGGTGCCTGGCGATCTCCTCAGGAAGGGAGTCGAGGGCCTCGGCCACGAGCCGCGCAAAGGCGTTTCGATCCATTGCCCTACACGAATCTCCGCGGGTCGATGGGGTAGATACCCCACTGATCCCGGCAGCGCTTCATCTCGAGGATGTTCTCGGGTCGGGCGCCGACGGCCAGCGAGTGTGTGGAGCCCATGATGTAGCCGCCACCCGGTGCGGCGTGGGTGAAAGCGTACCGGGCATCCTCTCGGATATCCTCGGGAGTGCCGAGGATGATGTGCTCGTGCCATATGCCGCCCCAAAGGGTGAGCCGGTCGCCAACGCGCTCCTTGAGACGGCGGATGTCCATTCCTGCCGTGGCCTGGATGGCCTCCCAGGCGTCGTAGATGCTGGCGAACTCGTCGATGATCGGCCAGATGTGCCCACAGCAGTGCTTGAGGACCTTGAGGCCGAGGCGATGGGCCTCGTCGGCGACAGCCTTGTGCCAGGGGTAGACCATCTCCCGGTAGATGCGAGGGCTGGCCATGAGGCCGGTGCTGGAGCCGAGGTCGCCGCAGGGCATGATGCCATCGACACCAAGCCGGGCGTAGAGCTGGACCTCTCGGACCAGCCGCCTGCCGGTCAACTCGGCGATCCTGGCGCAGACCTGGGGGTAGAGCACGAGGTTCATCCAGCTCTCCTCCTCGGTCGCGCCAAAGCGGGGCCACTCCAGGTCGCCACAGAGGAGCAGGATGAAGTGGGTGTCCTTCATCTCTTGCACGGCGTGGCGGACCAGCTCCCACTCTGAATCGGCGGGATCGCCGATGGGTTCCTCGTCCAGCCGGCGAATCTCCTCCTCCAGCGCCTCCACCGTCACCTCACGGTAGGGGCGGGTGTCCATGCTCACCGGCATGAGGTCGTGGGTGGTGGAGGAGACATGGTAGACGGTGCCGTCCCTGTCCCGATACACGCCCTCGGCGACCCTTTCCATCGGCTCCGGCCGGTAGCCCCTGGGCGGGACCCTGCCGACGAAGACAATGTCCATGTCGAGGGCGCGCACGAGGTCGAGGCGGTCGCGCTTGTAGGATTCGACCACTTCGTCCCGCCGGCCGTCCCAGAGGGCCTGGGTCTCCTTCATCTTGGCCTGAACAAAAGTAGGCCGGCCAAGGATGTCCTCGTAGACGTTGTAGTCGATCGAGTGCTCGCCCCAGGGGATGCGATCGGGCTCGCGATGCTCGAGGGCGGCAAAGACGCGTTCTCTTGGCAGCATGTACGTCACTCGCAGGGTTGGGGATAGGCTTTCGGCCGGGTAACGGCAGGATCTGCTCCTGCCCGCCAAAAGTCTAGGCGTGACTTCGGGGCCTGTCAACTGGGCGGGCCGGCTCAGGTGCAGTTCAAACTTGGCAGTCTGTGCCCAGGCACGCCGTCACTGGCCCCTCCCCCGTCCCCTCCCCAGGCGGACGCCGCAGCGTCCGCCTGGGGAGGGGAGGTACCTGAAGTGGGGTGTTTGGCGGCGGGGGCGCGCGTAGCGC
>JAIMBM010000552.1 GCA_023511475.1 Anaerolineae bacterium | reverse complement strand
CCCCACCATCCGCGCCCCCCCCCCGGCGCGCCCCCGCCCGCGGGGCGGGCGCGGGGGATGGGGTACCCTCAGGCAAGGGCCGAGGGACGGCGACTAAAGCAGCCTGTCCGCCCCTGAACCTCAGAGCCGTGGAATGGCCAGGTCCGCCGGCCCCGGCCCGGATAGCACCGCCTCCGGCAGGTTCTCCTCAATCAGCTCGCGGATGATCTGCGCGTACTTGACCTTTTCCCGCGCCAGTGCGGCCAGGGCCTCGGGGCTGGTCCACGGCTTGTACAGCGCCCCGGGCCCGGCGGCGCAGGCTGGCCCGGGCTCGATCTTGAAGTAGCAAGGCGCGCAGCACCGCGCCATCTCGGGCGCATCGTAGAAGCGGTTGTACCCGCCAAAGCTCTCGGCCAGGTAGATATGAAGGTCGAGAGGCAGCCGCGTCCCCTGGCGGATCGAGGCGAGCTGCGGCAGGGAGAGGTCTGCAACCGGGTTGAACGTGCTCGCCCCCAGCATCTCCAGGACATGCGCCCCCGCGGCGGAGGCATGCCCGGCGTAGATCGAGACCTTGAAGACCACGTCCTCTGGCAGGTCGCCATTGTGCTTCATCTCGTTGAGCAGCCAGAGCAGCCCCTCGTCGATGACCAGAAAGCCCCTGAAGCCTATCTCGACGGCGCGCAGGATGTCGGCGATCACGTAGCGCAGCTGGTCCGAGCCGCGGTAGCGCAGGCCCGAGAGGCCGCCCTCGGGCGTGGCGAGCTGTCGGCCCGTATCCCACGCGGAGCGTGGACCCGGCGTGATGATCACCTCCATCCGGGCCTCCGCAGCCATCCGGGCGAAACGGCGCAGCTCATCCCGGTCGAGCAGCGTCGCGCCCATGACTGTCGAGATCAGTCGGTGGATGGGTACGTTGCGCCGTGCTGCCTCATCGATCACCGCCTCGAGGACCTCGGGCCTCTCGACGCCCGAGACCTCCATCCGGTACCAGGCACCATCGGGGAAGCGCAGGGTGCTGGAGGGCAACTCGTAGGCATCGCGGTGAGGAATTCCGGCGCGGGCCATGGCGGCAGATACGCGGTCCATCTTCATCGATGCATCACTCCTCTCTGAGTGGCGGGGGCTCGAGGGGCCCACGTCCCGGGGCCGCTGCAGGCAGAGCACCTCCGCAGCCTTGCCTGCACGATACAAACATACTGCAATGGCGCGCCAGAGTCAACAGACGTGACGCTCCGGAAGGATTCAGGCCCCACGCCACCAGGGGGCGCAGGCCGTTCCGACGCCAGTCCGCGGCCTGCGGGAGGCCCGCTCCGAGCCCCCCGCAGACCATCGCCAGACATCAGCCCTACGCCGGAGGCGCCACCCGTCTGCGGCGGTCGTACCACACAAGCCACAGGGCGCCGAGGCCGATCAGGGTCACCGCCGCGCTGACCAGTTGTCCGAGGATTGGGATCGTGCGGACCAGGGCAAAGAGTGTGACGCCCACGAGCAGAGGCCAGAATAGCGGGCCCCGGTAGGGGCGCCGACCCAGCCCGAACAGGAGCTCGCCCACCAGGAAGGACACCACCACCTTGCTCGCATGGGCCAGCACGAACGCAAACACCGTGAGGAACAGCCCCCAGATCGAGAGGCCAAAGCCAAGCACCACCCACGCAAGCCCCCCGAGCGTCACGATGCCCAGGAGGAGCGCGATGAGCAGTATCACCACAATGGCCACCACCACGATCACCCAGCCACCGATCCACAGCAAGAGCCCCCAGCCAAAGGCTGCGAGCGTCCTCTCCCGCGCCCTGCCTACTGCCGCAAGGAAGGACCTCGGCACCAGCCACAAGGCCAGCACTCCGACGACGAGCAGGGTCACGAGCGTCCGCAGGACGCCCAGGAACCACCGGAGCACCTGTTGCCCAAAGGTCGGCCCAGGGCGCGCGGCGGGCTGTGCACCGGGCTGGGCGCCGGGTTGTGCGGCTGGTTGCTCGCCTGTCTCTACCGGCTCAAAGACCACGCCCCCTTGAGGCACTGACTGGATCGCACCGGACTGCTCCACCTCGCTCCGGTACACGAGCCGCCCCCCGATGCTGGCCTCCGGGGTGACCCGGATCCCTTGCGGGGCCGGTGCTGGAATGCCAGGCAGCGGCACCGGGATCTGCGGCGCCGCGCCGGGCGCACCCACCCGAGCGGTGACGTTGCCGCCGACACGGCCGCTCAGCACCAGCGCTGCGCCGTTGAAGGTAACGTTGCGGGCGACCTGTCCACCGAGCAGGGACTGATACCCGGCCATGGTCAGGTCACGCCCAACCGTGCTGCCATTGTCGCTGCGCAGCGAGTAGCCGGCAAAGGCCGCGTTGCGGGCGATGGATGCGCGGCCCCCGAGCGTTGCGGACGAGCCAGCGCCATACAGCGAGCCCATCACCCGACCGTTCACGTTCAGGGTCTGCCCCGCAAGAAACACGCTGCCGTTGACCGTCCCGTTAACCTCGAGGTTCATGCCCGCGGCGAAGAGGTCGCCATTCACCGTGCCGTTCACAACTATGGTGCTCCCGGAGATGAAGAGATCATCGTTGATGACCTCGTCGCTGCCGATGGTCACCGTGTTGCCACTGCGGAACTCAAAGGCCCGCGCCGGCGCCGCCAGCCCCACGAGAAGCAGCAGAGCAAGAGCAATCACCGGCACAGGCCGACGGCACAGCCCCCCAATCAGCTTGCCCATCGCAGACTCACCTCCCTCCCGCGCCGTGCGCGTCCCAGGGCGCAATCGCCAGCGCAGGGTGCCATTCCTGCGGCGCTGCCCCACTGTGACTGGCAGGGCATAGCGCGTTACGCTGGCCCACATTCCCGTATCAGCACTATCCGGGCCAGGAGGGAACGCGCCCGGGGCGCAATGGCACAGCCCGGGCGCAGTTCAGATTTGGGGCGGTTCGCGCTCAGCGACGCTGTCAGCGGCCCCCCCGTCCCCTCCCCAGGCGGACACTGCGGCGTGCGTCTGGGG
>JAIMBM010000551.1 GCA_023511475.1 Anaerolineae bacterium | reverse complement strand
GTCCATGATCTGGTGCTCAGCGTCGGCGAGATCATACAGGTGCTGCATCGCGTGCGCGAGCAGGGGCAGGCTGCCCTGCGTGGGCTGCGCGAACAACTACGGAGCAGCCCGGTGGTGCATGGCGATTAAACGGGGTGGCGGGAAGATGGGCAAGCTGGGTACGTATGGGCGTTCAGCACACCTGATGGCCCTGAGGCGGTACGCTACTTCGAGCGGCACAAGAGCCGGTCGGGGCGGGTGGCGAGGCGCATACTGGGGCTGCGCTTCAGGGGCACATTGGTGAGCGACTTCTATGCCGGCTACAACCGGCACAAGGGACCGCACCAGCGGTGTTGGGCACATCTCTTGCGCGACCTGCACGAGCTCAAGGAGGAACACAGCGGGGACGAGTTGGTCGTGCAGTGGGCAACGGAGGTGCGGGCGCTCTACGACGAAGCGCAGGGGGCTCTGTCGAAGATGAGGGGGCTAACTGGCCGCGAGCGGGAGGCGCTGTACAACAGCCTGGTGGAGCGGGTGCGCAAGCTGGCACTGCCGTACGCCCGGAACAAGCGGCATCCCTGCTGGGCGCTATCGAAACGCCTGTTGCGCCACGAAGACGAGCTGTTCCAGTTCGTGCGTGTGGAGGGCGTCCCGGCCGACAACAATCAAGCCGAGCGCAGCCTGCGTCCCGTGGTCGTGATGCGCAAGGTCAGCGGGGGCACGCGGAGCTCCGCGGGGAGCCAGACGCGGATGGCTCTGGCCAGCCTGTTCGCTACCTGGCGGGCACGCAGCCTCAACCCGTTCCAGGCCTGCTTCGGCATGCTCACAGCAACTGCGTGAACGTGAGTCTGAACAGCTACGCTGCACCAGTCCCTTGACACCGCCTGTTGAGGGACTAGAATAGGGCTATAGCCGTACCAGCGTACTTATGGGGATTCGGACCATGCCGATCTACGAGTACATTTGTGACAAGTGCCAGGCCCGTTTCGACCTGCTGCGCACCATGTCGCAGGCCGATTCGCCCACTCGCTGCCCTCACTGCCAAGCCGAGGGTGCGAGGCGCGCTCCCTCGCGCTTTGCCAGCTTTGCCAGGGGGGCAGATGGGTCGATCAGCCGCGTGAGTGGCACCGGGGGTGGTTGCGCCTCCTGCGCAGGTGGATCCTGCGCTTCATGCCAGCACTGACCCCCTCCAGAAAGGCCCCGCTCTTGCCCGGCCCGGAGCTCAGGCGCTCGGTTGCGCCAGGACGTAGCCCCGCTCCTGTCGCACCGCCGGCAGGACCATAAGGGGCACCATCTCGACCTCGAGCTCCAGCCCTGCGTAGGCGCCTCTCAGCAGATCGAGCACGCCGCCGCGCCGGTTCAGAGCGGTGGCCATCGTCGTCGGCTCCCCGACCGCCTGGAAGACGAAAGGTGGCTCGATCCGCCGGCCATCGACCAGAATGCCAATCTCATCGGCCACAAGCGCCGAGCGAATGGTGAGCCGCACGCCGTTCAGACAGATCGCCTCGGCCCCGACGTTGCGCATCTCGTTCAGCAGGTCCTGCAGGTCCACCACGTTCACGCCAGCCCCCACCGTGACCTGCACGCCGCCGCCGGCCACCTCCACGCTCCCGTTGACGATGCGCATGCGACCGAGCTCCTCGACCATCTGCGGAATAACTGCCCTCTGAGCCGCCTTGTCGTAGGCCTGCCGCTCGCCCTCCAGCTTTTGGACCTCGCGCCGTAGCTCGGCATTCGCCACCACTAGGCTGCCGATGAGCGCTGCCTGCTCCTCGGTGGGGACATCCGAGACCACGCCCCTGCGCCCGCGCATTTGCGCTACGAGGCCCAGACCCAGGAGAAAGCTGACCAGAACCAGTGCCAGCCGGCTGCGGATGGTCATGGTGCGAGCTCCCCAGCGTGTGCGTGGCGTATCCGGAACGTGCCCGAGTAGGCCGGAATGTCCACCTGGTTCGCCCACGTGACCTTGAACTGGACACCGTAGGTCTTGGCGCGGTGCCGCAGCTCCACAAGGAAGGCGGGGTTTGCCAGAAGCGGCTCGATCCGCTGCCGATCGCCAATGGCTCGAATGACATAGGGGGGTGAGAGTCGCGTATCGTTGACCATGACCGTGGAGCCGACACAGTATATGGAGGTGGTGTTGACGAGCCGCTCGCTGTTGATCGAGATAGCCTCGGCCCCCCCAGCCCATAGCAGGTTGACCACATCGCGCAGGTGATAGTCGTGCACGATGTACAGCTCGGCCTCGGGGCCGCTCACCTGCGCCAGCATGCTGCTGTCATCCAGCTCAACAATCAGTCCCGGCCCGGTCAGGGGAACCAGGCCCGCCCTCTCACGCTCGCGCTCGAGCTGTGCGGACAGCGTCGCGAGTAGCTCGGTGTTTTTCGAGGCCTCACGCTGAGCCTGTGCCAGCTCGCTTCGGAGCTCCGCGATCTGGGCCTTGAGCTGCTCTTGCTCGCGCTCCAGCTGCCGCACGGCCTCAGCAGCGCGCTCACGAGCGCCGGCATTGCTCGGGGCCACCGGTGCGGTCCTCTGCCAGCGGACGGCCAGTGTGAGCCCAAGCACAAGCCCGGCCAGAAGCAGCGCCAGATTCTGCCCGCTGGCGAGCGCAAGAGGCTTTTTGCCGGCTGGAAGCTTGATCATGGTCAGCGCCTGGAACGGCCCGCCGCCATGGCGGGCGGCGAGAGTCACACGCGGCGCCCTGGCCCAGGACCACCCCTCTGGGACCCGACGCCGCGCCGTCGTAACCGCACCTGCACACCCCCCAATATAAGCAGACGGCGGGGCATGTCAAGTTGTGCCCATCTGGTTACCTCTTCGCAACTTCTGTCATGGGGCGGCCAGTCGGCGCCCGACACCCCCATCGACCATCTGCCCCAGAGGCAAGTGTTCAAAGGGGGTGTGGGGGGGGGGGGGGGGGGGGGGCCCGCCCGCCCCCCCCCCCCCCCCCCCCCCCCCCCCCCCCCCCCCCCCCCCCCGGGGGGGCGGGGGGGGGGGGGG
>JAIMBM010000550.1 GCA_023511475.1 Anaerolineae bacterium | reverse complement strand
TCCCCCAGGCAGGCGCCCGGCGCCTGCCTGGGGGAGGGGTCAGGGGAGGGGGTGGCAGCCTCCGCGAGATGCACCGCAGTGGGCGCCTATGCCCCCCAGGCCACTTGTGGGTAATGGATAGCGCGGCGCGGGGGCGGGCACAGGGGTGGGGACCGAGCCGCAGTGGCAACTGGGGCTGCCAGCATGTGAGTCTGAGCAGTCACACACGTGCTTGTTTTTCGCTTCTGGGCAGTCCGGGTTTATAATGGGTGCGAACGGACCTGGCAGGGCGCGGCAGCCCTGCTCTTCCCGTGCCGCTGCCGCATGCGTGACATAGGGGGCAGGAAATGGCGACCATCTTCCCGAACGGCTTCGTGTGGGGCGCTGCTACTGCGTCCTATCAGATCGAGGGTGCGGCCAACGAGGATGGCCGGGGCGAATCGATCTGGGACCGCTTCAGCCATACGCCCGGCAACGTGCTGAACGGCGATACCGGAGACGTGGCCGACGACCACTACCACCGCTGGCCGCAGGACATCGCGCTGATGCAGTCCCTCGGCCTGAAGGCGTACCGTTTCTCCATCGCCTGGCCGCGCATCATACCGGATGGCATCGGGGCGGTGAACGCCGCCGGGCTCGACTTCTATGACCGCCTCGTAGACGGGTTGCTTGCTGCGGGCATCGAGCCCTTTGTGACCCTGTACCACTGGGACCTGCCCCAGGCCCTGCAGGACCGGGGCGGCTGGCCGAACCGCGACTCCGTCGCCTGGTTCGCCGACTATGTGGCGGTCGTCTCCCGGCGCCTCAGCGACCGTGTGCGCTACTGGATCACTCACAACGAGCCCTGGGTGGTGGCGTTTGCCGGCCATTTGATGGGGGTGCACGCTCCCGGGATACGGGATCCGAAGGCGGCGTTGCAGGCCGCCCATCATCTGCTGCTCTCGCACGGGCAGGCGGTCTCGATCCTGCGCCGCAACGGGAATGGCGCCACCAGGGTCGGCATCACCCTGAATCTGAACTGGGTCGATCCCGCCTCCGATCAACCCGCTGACATCGAGGCGGCTCGCCGGCAGGATGGCTACGTCAACCGGTTGTTCCTTGACCCGGTGTTCAAGGGCAGCTATCCCTCCGACTTTATGGAGCTCTGTGGCGACCTCGCGCCCCGCATCGAGGAAGGCGACCTGCAGCAGATATCGGCCCCCATCGACTTTTTGGGTGTCAACTACTACAGCCGGTCCGTCGTCGCCGACGACCCCAATATCCCGATCCTGCGGGCACGTGCTGTCCTTCCCCCCGAGGCCGAGTACACCGAGATGGGCTGGGAGGTCTATCCCGAGGGCCTGTACAGGCTTCTGCGGCGGCTGCACGAGGACTATGCACCGGCGGCGATATACATCACTGAAAACGGCGCCGCCTTTGCGGACAGGGTTGAGGACGGTCGGGTCCACGACGAGCGCCGGGTGGCCTACCTCCGGGAGCATTTCGTCGCCGCGTGGCGGGCGATACAGCAGGGGGTGCCGCTGCGCGGCTACTTTGTGTGGTCGCTGCTGGACAACTTTGAGTGGGCCTACGGCTACAGCAAGCGGTTTGGCATCGTGTACGTGGACTATGCCACGCAGGAGCGCATCCTGAAGGACAGCGCCCTCTTCTACAGGGACGTCATCGCGGCCAACGGGCTGGCGTAGCCGACTCGAGGGCAGGTCCACCGCGCGTTGGACCTGGCCCTGCGCTGTCGCCCCGTGCCCCCCGTAGGCGGAAACTTGAGACGCTGTCGCCCCGCCAATCTGGCGTGAGGGCGAGTCCAGCGGCAGGCCCGGCCCGCGGACCGACCTCTTGGACGGCTGCCCCAGGGGTGGGGGTACCCCCTCGTAGAAGACACCATCGCCTTCCTAAAGTTTCCGCTTATGGGGGAGCGGGGTGGGGGCGACACGTGGCAGCCGGCGCTGCCAGGATGCGAGTCTGAACAGTTGCACGGTTACGACGCTTTGACGATCAAGGAGGCGCCATGGGCGACTCTCAGTGCACCCCGAGATACCGCTGGCCGGCGGGGCTGGTGAACCAGATCAGCCTCGTTGCCGCACTGGGGATCGTGCTCGTGTCGGGTTCAGGGCTGGCAGCCGCGCTCGTCGCCGGGCACCGCGCCCACGTGCCGCGACCATGGGCGTATGACATCGCAATCAGGGCGGCGGCACTGACCTTTGGCACACTGCTCCTGCTTGTGCGCAGCCTGCGCGGGCGCTACCCTCACCTTCTGGCCGGGTATGCGCTCGGGGTCGCGACCGGTCTGTTCCTCAGAGCGTGGGGGTTCGCCGCCTCTGAGGCGCCACTCTGGGTGACGCTCGCTTACTATCTGATGCGAACGTGCGCGGGCATCGCCGGTGCACGGGGCTTGCTCCGAGGCGAGCGGCTGGACGAGCTCTTCCTCAGCCTGAACAGGCAACTGCTGCGGACGCTCGTCGGAGAGCGCTACGAGGAGGTTTTGCGGCGCTGAGAGAGCTTTGTCGGGCGGAGCTGGGGGCTCCACGCCTCCCGACGGGCCAGTCGGCGCTCACGTGTCCGGACCATCCATGCCCACTGCGCGCCACGATCGGCTGCAACCAGAACCCCCTGTGCGGAGCGTCTCCCTTTCGCCTCTCCGCTCCGTGAGGGGACGGGGGTGGGCTTGAGGGTACGGTCTCGCCCGACCTCAGCACCCGGTCCCCCGTCCACATCTGGGCGCCCGAGCGCCCGTCTGTACAGATTCCGATGTCGGCCGTAGCGTCTAATGTGAGCCACATACATTGCGGGTTGCAGGCCGCGCTGGCCAGGCGCAACGACGCCGGCGATTGAAATCGCGTCGCGCGCGCTTCGCGCGCTAGAGGCGCCTCCGGCGCCAACCGTCCGCCTTCGCGGACGGGGCCCGTTCCCCGTCGACGCAGGTCGACGGTTGGCCTTCGGGCTGCCCGCCCGCCGCCCGCAGGCCCCGGTGCCCCGCAATGATTAGGGGGGTTGGTTGGGTCCC
>JAIMBM010000549.1 GCA_023511475.1 Anaerolineae bacterium | reverse complement strand
GCTTTGGGACCTGCGCGGCGCCAGTGAGCCACTCTCAGAGGCGGCGCTGCTGAAGCGCCTTTCAGCGTCGCCAATCGGCCTCGGCTGATATCGAGGCAGAGGCCACAGCAACGTCTCCTGCAGGCAGAATCGCCGCTCCGGTGCTGCTCGCGTGATACCTCTGCCGTCCCGACTGCATTCGAGCGCCGGCGCCGCGAGAGAGATGGCCCTCACTTCGCCGCCGGCCGTTCTTCGGACCGGCGGAAACGGATCGAGTAACTGAGGGTCCCCCGAGGCGGAAGCAGTGCCGGAATGGGCCCCCACACACGAGAAAGGTTGGTACCGATGCACAAGACGATTGCGAGAGCCGCCCAGTGCGCCCTGGCTGTCACACTGGCGCTGGCGCTCCTGCTCACCGGCTGCAGCACAGGGCCAAAGGCCGCACAGCCAACGGCCGAGACAGGGCCGGCACAGGCTGCCCCCACGAAGGAACCCGAGCCCACCGGGGTCGTTGAACCTACGGCGGAGCCTCAGGCAGCCCCCGAGGACGCAGGTGAGCGGATTGACAACGCCCTCGACAACCTCCTGAAGCTGGCGCCGCTGCACCTGGTCTCCTACTTTGAGTACAAGCAAGGCGACGACAAGGCGCAGACGAGTCGCTTCGAAGGTGACGTCGACGCCAATGGGAACCAGCACATGTTTCTCTACGTCGACGACGGCGAATCGGTCGAGCTCTACATCGTAGACGGTACGATGTACCTCGGCGGCGGAGAAGGCCAGTTCCTGGCAATGGGCGAGGCTCCGGAGGGCAGCACCTTTGCCTTCCTCGGGCTGTATGGTGGCGCCTACCTGCTCAGCTACAACCAGCTTGAGGACGCCAAACGCCTCGGCAGCGAATCGGTGAACGGCTTTGACTGCGACAAGTACCAGGTCCGCTATGACCTCTCAACCGCAGGCCTCAGCGGTGCGATTGCGCAGGCACAGGGGGTCGAGTGGGAGTACGAAGCCTTCGCCTGGATCGAGAAGGGCACGCGGGCCCTCGTCCGGGCCCGGGTGGACTGGAAGGGCAAGAGCTCTGCGGATGCCGAGGTCAGTACCTACCACTCCGAGTTCGACGCTACGCGGGGAACGGTGAAGGAGATCAAGGCTCCTGAGAAGGTGATGAGCTTCGGCCAGTAGGCACACTCCTCTCGCCGACCGCCGCCCTGACTCCCGGGCAGGCGCCTGGTGCCTGCCCGGGAGTCAGACGATAGAGCAGGCGTGCTCTGCTCCCCCGCCCCGACGCTATCGCTCACGGGCGACGGCGCGGTATACCTCCAGCGTCTGCCGGGCAGCAGCCTCCCAGGAGAACTGGGCTGCCCTGCTGAGGCCCTGCATCCGCAGGCTCTCGCGCAGCGGCTGATCCTCCAGGAGGCGCGCGATCATGCGCGTCCAGCCCATAGCATCGCGGGGATCCAGCTGGATGGCCGCATCACCCGCAACCTCCGGCAGCGCCGAGCTCGAGCTGCAGAGCACCGGCGCGCCGCAGGCCATTGCCTCAAGCACCGGCAGCCCGAACCCCTCGTACAGCGAGGGTATCGCCACGCAGGAGGCACCCGTGTAGAGGTCGCGCAGGTCCTCATCCGGCACGTTCCCAAGGGCCAGCACCGAGCGCGCCAGGCCCAGCTGGGCCGCCCAGCGCCTCGGGGTAACGTAGCGGGGATCGTGCTCTCCTGCCAGCACCAGGCTGGCGCGGCTTTCGGCCGGAGTCTGCGTGTAGTACCGGTGGTAAGCCTCGAGAAGGGTCTCCAGGTTCTTGTGCGGCTTGTTCACGCCAACGTGCAGGATGTAGCGTTGGGGAACGCGGTAGAGCTCTCGCGTCTGCCGCACGGCGGCATCGGTTGAGGGCCGAAAGACCGGCGCCGCTGCAGCCGGGATGACCGCAATCCGCTCAGCCGATACACCAAGCAGCCGCTGGAGATCAACCCGCGCGGCCTGTGAGCAGACGATGATTCGCCGCGCATTCCGCACGGCAAGGCGCACCGCCACAGCGTAGGCCAGCCTCGCCGGTGCCGAGGGCATGGACGCCGGATGGACCATGGGGATGAGGTCAAAAAGCGTCAGCACCAGAGGCGTGCCTGTTGCCCGGCAGGCAGCCGGGTAATAGGGCGCATGAAAGACGTCTAGTCTGAGCCCGGCGAGCAGCTTGCCAAGCTTCCAGAGCTGCGAGGGCGCCTGCGGCGGCACCACGCAGGGTACCAGCTCCACACCCGGAAGCGAAGCCAGAACGCTGATGTCGTAGCGGCTCTTTACCGCAGGATCGTACAGGACGACCAGCGTATCCCCTTCCAGCTGGGGCTGCATTGCCAGGAGGAGGTTGTAGACGCAGCGCCCGATACCGGGGTAGTCGTCGCGCAGGACACGCCCGTCAATACCGATGCGCATGGAAGCCTCCTGAGTACCGCTTATGCCGTCGCCGCCGACTCCACTACACTGCAGGCAGCACACCGGCCGCCAGAGAGGCAGTTCGCCGCAACGACCACACCAAAGCTGCCCGGGCCTCAGCGGCCGTCGAGCAACTCATCGTAGTAGCTCTCGAGAATCGCACTCTGCCGGGGCAGTGAGAAATCCCTCTCGGCCACCTCTCTGCCGGCCCGCCCAAAGGACCGCCACCGCTCCGGATGCTCGGCGAGCTGCCAGAGGCGCTCGGCCAGGCCATGCGCGTTGCGCTCGGAGACGAGATACCCGCTCCGTCCGTCGGATACGACCTCGGGTATGCCAGAGTGCCACGTTGCGATGACCGGGAGCCCCGTGGCCTGGGCCTCCACCAGGGCCAGCGGGATGCCCTCGACGTCACCGTCGGCGGCGGTGACGCTCGGCTGCATATAGATGTGGGCTCGCAGCATCTCGGCGAGGACGACATCGCGGGGCTGCCAGCCGAGCACTCGCGCATCGGCGAGACCCAACTCCCGCAGCAGCGCCTCAATGGCGCGGCGCTCTGGACCGTCCCCGATCAGGGTCAGGG
>JAIMBM010000055.1 GCA_023511475.1 Anaerolineae bacterium | reverse complement strand
GTGCCGGTGGCGCTGGAGGCGGGTTCGCGCTTTGCCATTCGCGAGGGTGGCCATACCGTCGGCGCTGGCGTCATCGCGTCGGTGATCGAGTAGGCTGCCCTGAGGCGGGCCGGGGCCACGTCGGCCCCGGCTGCGCTTGGCTGGGCGATCTGAGCAGGAAGCAAGGAGGGACGGGCCGGCGCTGCCGGACCCGCACGGACTATGGCCAGACGACAGCGGATACGAATACGGCTCAAGTCATATGACCATCGCGTGCTGGATCAGTCGGCGCGGCGTATCGTCGAGGCCGCGGAGCACACCGGGGCTGCAGTAGTCGGTCCCGTGCCCCTGCCGACCAAGATCGAGCGCTTTACGGTCATGCGCTCCCCGTTTATCGATAAGGACTCGCGGGAGCAGCTGGAGATCCGGACGCACAAGCGACTCATAGACGTCCTGGAGCCCACACCCAAGACCGTGGAGACGCTGATGCGCCTGAACCTGCCCGCCGGCGTTGACATCGAGATCAAGCTCTAGGCTCGGCGGCGCTGCACTCTGAGTAGAGGGGGGGACGAGGGCGCTTGGTAGCCTGCCGGGCTCTCCGCTTGCGGCGGATGGGCCCGAGAGCTGGCGGCAGGCCCTTCGAGACACGCATATGGCGACACGAATAGGATTGCTGGGCCGCAAAGTCGGCATGACGCGCTACTTCAGTGAGGATGGCACGGTTGCACCGGTGACGGTGATCGAGGCCGGCCCCTGCCTGGTGACCCAGGTCAAGTCCCCAGAGCGGGACGGCTATGCGGCCATCCAGATCGGTTTCGAGGAGAGCAAGCGCCTGAACAAGCCCGAGCTCGGGCACCTGAAGGGGCTGCCGCCAATGCGGCACCTGCGCGAGGTCCGCACGGACGACGCCACCAGCTACCAGCCTGGGCAGCGCCTCGATGTGAGCATGTTCAAGGCTGGTGACCTGGTCGACGTGGTCGGGGTCTCCAAGGGCAGGGGCTTTGCTGGCGTGATGAAGCGGCATGGGTTCGGCGGAGGCCCGAGGACCCACGGCCAGTCGGACCGGCAGCGGCACCCGGGCGCGATCTCATCGGGCACGACGCCGGGGCACATCATCAAGGGCCTGCGCATGGCAGGCCGCATGGGTGGCGACCGGGTCACGGTTCACAACCTGCGCGTCGAGAAGGTGGACCCCGAGCGCAACCTGCTGGTGCTGCGGGGCGGCATACCGGGCGCGATGGGCAGCCTTCTGTTCATCCGGAAGGGGCTAAAGACCCGCGAGGCGCGCAAGCGGCGCTAGGGCCTTCGGCTGCAGGCGCTGCTTGCCGGTCGCGGCAGGCGTTGACTTGGGGCGCCCGGGGCCGGGCCGGCGCGGGCTGCTGGCCGGCGATGGGGCGCCAGGAAGAGGGAACAGATGCGAGTTCCTGTGAAGAACATGGCCGGCGAGATTGTCGGCGAGTTGGAGCTGCGGGATGACGTGTTCGCAGCGCCTGTCAATCAAGCAGTGATGCATCAGGCCCTCGTGCGGCAGCGGGCAAACGCCCGCCTGGGCACGGTGCAGACCAAGACCCGGTCCGACGTGAGCGGCGGTGGGCGCAAGCCATGGCGCCAGAAGGGCACGGGCCGGGCACGGCAGGGCAGCATCCGCGCTCCGCACTGGCGAGGTGGCGGGATCGTGTTCGGTCCGCACCCGCTGGGCTACGCTCAGCGGATGCCGCGCAAGATGCGAAGGCTGGCGCTGCGCTCGGCGCTCTCCGTAAAGGCGGGCGAGGAGCGCCTGGTGGTCCTCGACGACCTGCAGATGGAGGCGCCGAGGACGAAAGAGATGGCGGCTATGCTGGGGCGTCTGGCCGTTGATGGGTCGGCCCTGATCCTCTTGCCCGATGAGCGCTGGGCGGTAGAGCGCTCGGCGAGCAATCTGCCCCACGTCAAGGTGCTGCGCACGACATCGCTGAACGTCGCAGACCTGCTGGGGCATGACTATCTGATCATGCCGGTGGCAGCGGTCGAGGCCGTGCATGAGCACCTGGGCGCGAAGGCAGAGGTGCAGGAGGCTGGGAATGCATCCCTATGAGGTGCTGAGGCGCCCGATACTGACCGAAAAGACCAACATCCAGGGCGACGCCGAGAACCGGTACACCTTCGAGGTCGACAGGCGGGCGAACAAGCTGCAGATCAAAGAGGCCGTCGAGAAGGCTTTCGGCGTGCACGTGACGGCGGTCAACGTGATGAACGTGCCCGGAAAGGAGCGCCGTCTGGGGCGCATCCGAGGGCGGACGCCCGGTTGGAAGAAGGCCATTGTGACTCTGGCTCCCGGGGAACGCATCCAGCTCTTTGAAGGGGTCTAGCGTCTCGCGGGGCGGGCCGGCAGCAATCCATAGCCGGTCGAGTGCCGCAGCGATGGCGTGAGGAAGGTGTGCTGTAGATGGCTATCAAAGTGTACAAGCCGACGTCTCCGGGCCGCAGGGGGATGACCGGACACTCGTTCGATGAGCTGACCGAGGTCGAGCCCGAGCCCTCGTTGGTCAAGACGTTGAAGAAGCATGCGGGTCGAAACGCGCGGGGCAAGGTTACCGTGCGGCATCGGGGCGGTGGGCACAAGCGAAAGTACAGGGTGATCGACTTCCGGCGGGACAAGGTGGGCATCCCCGCCCGGGTGGAGTCGATCGAGTATGACCCGAACCGCTCGGCAAGGATAGCGCGCCTGGTGTACGCGGATGGCGAGAGGCGGTACATCATCGCCCCACTGGAGCTCAAGGTGGGCGACACGGTGATGTCGGGGCCCCAGGCCGAGCTGCGGCCGGGGAACGCGATGCCGCTCGCCAACATCCCACTGGGCACGATGGTGCACAACGTCGAGCTGCAGCTGGGTCGGGGGGCGCAGTTGGCACGGGCTGCCGGGTGCTCGGCGCAGCTCCTGGCTAAGGAGGGCGACTATGCCACACTCCGGTTGCCCTCCGGCGAGATGCGACGGGTGCATCTGCGCTGCATGGCTACCATCGGCCAGGTCGGGAACACCGATCATGCGAACATCAAGCTCGGCAAGGCCGGGCGTGCGCGCTGGCTGGGGCGCCGCCCCTCGGTCCGCGGGTCGGCGATGACGCCGCGCGATCACCCGCACGGCGGTGGTGAGGGCAAGGCCCCGGTCGGCATGTCCTCGCCGAAGAGCCCGTGGGGCAAGCCTACGCTCGGCAAGAAAACCCGCCGCGCCAAGCCCAGCGACAAGCTGATCGTGCGACGGCGGACGGCCAAGCGCTAGGCCGGCGGAGGGGACGCCCCGGGCCAGAGGTGCATTGTCGTGGAGACGGAGGCTGCCAGAGCGAGGAGGGTAGGCAGTGTCGAGGTCACTCAAGAAGGGACCCTTTGTAGATCAGAAGCTGCTGCGACGCATCGAGGAGATGAATCGGCAGGGCGATAAGCGGGTCATCAAGACCTGGTCGCGGGCCTCGACTATCTTTCCGCAGATGGTCGGGCATACTATCGCCGTGCACGATGGACGTCGCCACGTGCCGATCTATATCACAGAGAACATGGTGGGGCACCGGCTGGGGGAGTTCGCCCCAACCCGGTATTTCCGCGGCCACAGCTACAAGGAGAGGGCGACCAAAGCGCGGAGGTAGCCGCGCCGCGGCCACCAGGGCTCTGCTTCGAAGGAGAGAGGTCTAGAGTGAGGGCGGTAGCGAAGTACATTCGTATGTCGCCGCGCAAAGTGCGGCTGGTCGCAGACCTCGTCCGCGGGCGAGATGTGCCGGAGGCACTGGTTATGCTGCGCTTCTTGCCAAAGGCCGCAGCCAGGCCGGTGGAGAAGGCTATCCGCTCGGCAGTGGCCAACGCCGAGGATACGTATGGGCTTTCCCCTGAGGACCTGTACGTCGCCAGCATCACCGCCGACGAGGGGCCTACTCTCAAGCGAGGCCAGCCCGGTCCCCGCGGGCGGTTCAAGCCGATACTGAAGCGCTCGACCCACATCACGGTGATGCTGGGCGAGAGGTAGCTCAAAAGAGGCGAAGGAGGAGGCGTTGGGGCGCAAGGTTCATCCCATCGGTTTCAGGCTGGGCATAACCAAGCCCTGGGAGGCGCGGTGGTATGCCGAAGGTCCGCGCTACGCGCAGTTGCTGGCTGAGGATCGGCAGATCCGGGCGGCAATTCACGATACGCTGCGGGATGCCGGCATCTCACGGATTGAGATTCAGCGTTTCCCCAAGCAGGTATCGATCAAGATACACACCGCCAAGCCTGGCATGGTCATTGGACGCAAGGGCGCCAATGTGAACGCGCTCAAGGCTGAGCTTGAGAAGCTCAGTGGGAAGCGCATCAAGATTGATGTGGCAGAGATCCCTGAGCCGGACCTGGATGCCACGGTGGTCGCTCAGAGCGTGGCAGAGCAGCTCGAGCGCCGCATCTCGCAAAAGCGCGCCATGAAGCAGGCTGTGGCGCGCGCCATGCGGGCCGGCGCCAAGGGCATTCGCATCATCTGCAGTGGCCGCCTAGCCGGGGCGGAGATGGCCCGGCGCGAGTGGGTTCGCGAAGGACGCGTGCCTCTGCACACCCTGCGGGCGGATATTGACTATGCCGTCGCAGAGGCGCTCACGACATTTGGGCGCATTGGCGTCAAGGTCTGGATCTACCGGGGCGACGTCATGCCCGGCGGCGAGCACGCGCTTGAGGAAGCTCCTGTCGAGGAAGAGGCGGGCGGCGTAGCCGCGAGCTAGGTCCGGCAGCAAGCAGGGCGGTGGGGTGCCGGGGCAGCGAGTCTGGCAGGTCCAGGCCCCGGACCGCACGGACCCGTGGACAAGGAAGTAGTTGACTATGTTGATGCCAAAGCGTATCAGACATCCGAAGGTGCACCGCGGCCGCCTCAAGGGTCGGGAGACCCGCGGCACGGAGATCTCTTTCGGCGAGTATGGGCTTCAGGCACTGGAGCCGCATTGGATCACCAGCCGGCAGATCGAGGCCGCACGGCGGGCTGTGGTGCGCTATCTGAAGCGCAGCGGGAAGCTGTGGATTCGCATCTTCCCCGACCACCCGGTTTCGGCCAAGCCAGCCGAGACGCGCATGGGTGGTGGCAAGGGCACGCTGGACCACTGGGTCGCGGTCGTCAAGCCCGGCCGCATCCTGTTCGAGCTGGGCGGTGTGCGCGAGGAGGTCGCGCGCGAGGCGCTGCGGCTTGCTGCGCACAAGCTGCCGATCCAGACCCAGTTCGTGGCGCGCCAGACCGTGGCGGGGGGTGAGCAGGAATGAAGCCCGCGGAGCTGCGCCAGTTGACGGTCGATGAGCTGCGCCGTCGGCTCGACGAGACCTACCAGGAGCTGTTCAACCTGCGATTCCAGTTGGCGACCAAGCAGCTGGCAGATACGAGCCGCATTCGCCAGGTCAAGCGCGATATCGCCCGGTTGCACACCATCCTGCGCGAGCGGTCTCGTGAGGAGGTAGGTCAGGGATGAGCAGAGAGATGCGTCGGCGGCTCACGGGCCGCGTCGTCAGCGACAAGATGCAAAAGACGGTGGTGGTGCTGGTCGAAAGGACCAAGCGGCACCCATTGTATGGCAAGACCATCCGCGCCAGAAAGCGCTACAAGGCCCACGACGAGGAGAACGCGTGCAGGGTCGGCGACCTGGTTCGCATCGTCGAGTCCCGCCCGATCAGCAAAGAAAAGTCGTGGGTGGTGGAGGAGATCCTGGAGCGCGGGACCGCTGAATAGGCGGCAGCGGCGCCCGTTGCCACGGTCGCGTGCGATGGCGATCGCTGACGGGGAGACCGCACCGCCATCCGGCGCGTGTCTGGACCTGTCGTCGGGGGAGCTTGCCCGGGGTGTGGATTTCCGGGGCTGCGCGTGAGGGTGGCAGCGGAATCGATAGGCGAGGCATTTGAGATGATCCAGACATTCACACGGCTGAGGGTGGCCGACAATACCGGCGCCCGAGAGATCATGTGTATCAAAGTGCTGGGCGGGACCGGACGGCGCTACGCCGGAGTCGGCGATGTGATCGTCGCGACCGTCAAGCAGTCTGTCCCCGGTGGCTCGGTGAAGAAGGGCGACGTGGTGCGGGCTGTGATCGTGCGCACGGCCAAGGAGTATGGCCGGCCCGATGGCTCTTACATCCGGTTCGATGAGGATGCGGCTGTCATTCTGGATGATTCGGGGAGCCCCAAGGGGACTCGCATCTTTGGCCCGGTGGCGCGCGAGCTTCGCGAGCGCGGCTTCATGAAGATCGTGTCGCTGTCGCCAGAGGTCCTGTGAGAGAGCATCTGGGCTCCGGAGGCCTCCGGGGGACCAGTGTGGAGATGGGGGTTATGAAGATCAGGAAGGGAGATACCGTCGAGGTCATCAGCGGAGACGACCGCGGGGCGCGCGGGACGGTGCACCGTGTTTTCCCGGCGCAGAAGCGCGTGGTGGTGTCGGGAGTGAACCTGGTCAAGAAGCACCAGCGGCGCACCGGCGATGTGCGGACGCAGGTCGGCATCATTGAGCGGGAGGCTCCCATCGCCATCTCGAACGTGGCTCTGGTGTGTCCGCGCTGCAACGCGACCACACGGGTCGGCTACCGCATCATGCCCGACGGCTCCAAGGTGCGGTACTGCCGCAAGTGTGACGAGACGATCCAGTAAAGGCAGGCACGGACGAGATGGCAGCAGTGACTCAGGCGCGAGAGCGCCTGCACGAGCGTTACAGGACCGAGATCGCGCCCCGCATGCGCGACGAGTTTGGCTACCGGAACGTGATGCAGATTCCGCGCATCGAGAAGGTCGTGGTGAATGTGGGCCTCGGCGAGGCCTTGCAGAACGCCAAAGCTCTCGATGCGGCCACGTCGGACATTGCCACGATTACCGGGCAGCGGCCTGTGATCACGCGGGCGCGCAAGTCGATTGCGGGGTTCAAGCTTCGGGCGGGGAACCCCATCGGGGTCAAGGTCACGCTGCGCGGCGAGCGCATGTGGGCGTTTCTGGACCGGCTCCTGAACGTGGCGCTGCCCCGGCAGCGCGACTTTAGAGGCGTGCCACGCGATTCCTTTGATGGCCGCGGCAACTACACCCTGGGCTTGCGCGAGCAACTGGTGTGGCCCGAGATCAGCTATGACCAGATTGACCGCGTGCGTGGCATGGAGATCACCATCGTTACGACTGCAAAGACGGACGAGGAAGCCCGGCGTCTGCTGGAGCTGCTGGGCATGCCGTTCCAGAGGCAGTAGGGGTGAGGGAGAGAGACTGTGGCTAAAAAGTCCATGATTGCCCGGGAGAAGCGCCGCAAGTACCCGACCCGGGTACGCAACCGCTGTGAGATTTGCGGGCGGCCGCGGGGCTACCTGCGCCGGTTCCATCTCTGCCGCATCTGCTTCCGTGAGCAGGCCATGAGTGGCAAGATACCGGGCATCATCAAGTCAAGCTGGTAAAGCTGGAGGAACGACACGCGGGGGAGCGCGCTTTGCGGTCCCAGATGCGTTCGGCATAGAGGAGACCATATGAGCACGACTGATCCGATCGCCGACATGCTGACCCGCCTGCGCAACGGAATGGCTGTTCGCCGCCGGTACGTCCAGATGCCGTCGTCGAAGGTAAAGGTGGCGATTGCCCAGATCCTGAAGGACGAGGGCTACATCGAGGGCTTTGATGTGATTAAGGACAAGGAGCGTCCTCAGCCGAGCCTGAGGATATGGCTCAAGTACGGCGAGAACCGACAGCCTGTGTTGACCGGTTTGCAGCGGGTAAGCAGGCCGGGGCGTCGGGTGTACACCAGGAAGCAGAGTATCCCGCTGGTGCTGAGCGGCATTGGTGTCTCGGTGCTGTCGACCCCGAAAGGCATTATGACGGGGAGACAGGCACGCCGTCTCGGCCTCGGCGGCGAAGTGCTCTGCTACTTCTGGTGAGCGGTTCGTTGGGGAGGAAGAGACGGTGTCTAGGATTGGTCGCAAGCCGATCACAGTGCCCGAGGGTGTCAGCGTCCAGGTCAGGGGCACGACGGTGACGGTGCAGGGACCCAAGGGAAAGCTGGAGCGGGTGTTCCATCCCGACATGGAGATCGCCAGGGTCGACGATTCGACGGTGGTGGTCCGCCGCCCGTCCGATGCCCCCCGGCACCGCGCGCTCCACGGCCTGACGCGCGCCCTGATAGCGAACATGATCGAGGGCGTGTCACAGGGGTACCGGAGAGAGTTGGTCATCGAGGGCGTGGGTTACCGCGCCGACATGCAGGACCAGAATCTGGTGCTCTCGGTGGGATACTCGCATCCCGTCGTGATCACCCCTCCGCCCGGTATCTCCTTTGAGGTAGCCAGGGGCAACCGGAACGTATACGTCGATGGCATCGATAAGGAGCTTGTCGGCGAGGTGGCTGCCAAGGTGCGCGCCGTGCGCCCGCCCGAGCCTTACAAGGGCAAGGGGATCGCCTATGCCGGCGAGCGCATCCGGCGCAAGGCTGGCAAGGCCGGCAAGGCAGGAGCGAAGTAATGGCTGGTGAGGAGAGGCAACTGGCCCGGCAGAGGAGGCACGCACGGGTCCGGAAGAAGGTATCCGGCACCGCCGAGCGGCCGCGGCTGGACGTCTTCAGGAGCCTGCGTCACATCTCTGCGCAGGTTGTGGACGATACCAGGGGTCACACTCTGGCGGCGGCCTCGACGGTGGAGCCCGAGATTCGGGCGCGGGTTGCCGGGCTGAAGAAGGTCGAGCAGGCACGCGTGGTGGGCCAGTTGGTTGCCGAGCGGGCCCTCGCGCAGGGAATCAGGAAGGTCGTGTTCGACCGGGGCGGCTATCGCTATCATGGCCGTGTCAAGTCGCTGGCCGACGCGGCACGTGAGGCTGGCCTCGAGTTCTGACGACGAGATGAGCCTGCGAGGCTACGGTCGCAGCGCCTCTGCAGGGCCATGATGGAGACTGGCAACAGGGAGGATTGATGGCCAGAAGGGAAATCCCGAGCGACTTTGCCGAGGGCGAAGAGCTTGAGGAGCGCGTGGTGCACATCGCCCGCGTGGCCAAGGTTGTGAGCGGTGGTCGCCACTTTGCCTTCCGCGTCGTCGTGGTAGTGGGAGACAAGCGTGGCCGCGTCGGCGTTGGTGTTGGCAAGGCACGCGAAGTTCCTGACGCGATCCGCAAGGGCGTCGAGCGGGCGAGGAACGATATGAAGCCCGTGCCCATGATCGGCACGACGATCCCGCACCCGGTGCTCGCCGAGTACGGTGCGGCCAAGGTGCTGCTCAAGCCCGCGTCGCCTGGAACGGGCGTGATCGCAGGCAGTGGCGTCCGAGCTGTGATGGAGGCGGCGGGGATCAGGGATGTCTTGACCAAGTCTCTGGGCAGCTCGAACATGCTGAACGTCGTGCGCGCGACGATCAAGGGCCTGCGGCAGCTCAAGGATGTGGAGACCGAGGCACGGCGTCGCGGCAAACCGGTGGCGGAAGTCAGCCCGCCGTGGATGGTGACCCATGGTTCCTGAAGCGAAAAGCCGACACCTGCGCATCAAGTGGGTCAAGAGCGACATCGGCTACGCCGAGTCCCAGAAGCGGACCATCCGGGCACTGGGGCTGCGCCGGCTTGGGGATGTGGTCGTCAAGCCGGACAGCGCCTCGGTACGTGGGATGGTCAATGCGGTGAGCCATCTGGTAGAGGTCGAAGAGGTGCTCGATGAAAGAGCATGAGCTGCGCCCGCCTGTGGGCGCCAAGCACCCGCGCAAGCGCGTCGGGCGCGGTACCGGCAGCGGGCACGGCAAGTCGGCCGGCCGCGGTACGAAAGGCCAGAACGCGCGAAGCGGCGGCAGCAAGGCTCCTTACTTTGAGGGCGGCCAGCTGCCGTTCGTGCGGCGTATGCCATTCAAGCGGGGCTTTGTGAACATATTCAAGACGCCGTACAGCATCGTGAACGTGGGTGACCTGCGTCGGTTTGAGGCAGGCACGGCCGTAACGCCAGAGCGGCTGGCGGCTGCGGGCCTGATCAAGTCCGCTGCGGCTCTTGTCAAGGTTCTGGGTGACGGGAAGCTGGACCGGCCGCTGGAGGTTCACGCCCACAGTTTCTCGGGCTCTGCCCAGGCCAAGATTGAGGCGGCGGGTGGCAGCGCGGTGCTCCTCGAGGCAGAGGAAGCATAGCAGGGCCGCCTCGCACGGAGCGAATGGCTCCCTAGCTTGGAGGAAGCGATGCTGCAGGCCGTGTCCAACGCGTTCAAGCTTCCTGATCTGCGCCGCAAGATCTTCTTCACGCTGGGCGTGCTGGTGATCTTTCGGCTGGCAGCACATATCCCGGTTCCTGGTGTGAACCTGGAAGGGCTGCGGCAGGTCTTTGAGGCCAACCAGCTTCTGGGCCTGCTGGACATGTTCTCGGGTGGCGCCATGTCGAACTTTTCGGTGATGGCGATGGGCGTCTACCCGTACATCACGGCCCAGATTATCATGCAGTTGATGGTGCCCGTGATCCCGAAACTCCAGGAGATCGCCAACGAGGGCGAGTCCGGGCGGAACAAGCTCAACCAGTGGACCCACTGGCTGACGGTGCCGCTCGCTTTCTTGCAGGCATTCGGCACGGTGCAGTTCATCAACTCGACTACGAGCCCGCCGATCCTGCCCAACTTCGGCTTCGACCGCGATCCCCTGGGCAGTTTGGCGCTCCTCATCTCG
>JAIMBM010000548.1 GCA_023511475.1 Anaerolineae bacterium | reverse complement strand
GGGGCGCCATACCACCCTCCACGAGCGCTGGAGCATGTGATCAGGAAACGAGGACCTGAAAAGGCCAAACTCAAGGGTTCCCCAACGAGCCGGTGCAAAGCCGATCCCAACGGGCAGAGCTACCAGCAGCCTGCCTCCGTCCATGCGCAGAACGCGGGTATGAACACGTATGCTTTGCCTTGCAGTGGCCGTGCCTGGCGGGTATAATACAGTAGTAAGGCTGCTTACCATCGGGCGATATCGAGGAGGTGCGTGCCTTGCCAGGAGAGACACCTTCCGCCCGTCGCGAGAGAGCCGGAGCGCTGGCCGAGATCGTTCGCGAGGTACGGCTCTGGTGGCGGCTCTTTCGCCATCCGCAGGTTCCCGCCTGGACCAAACTGGTCCCGCTCCTCACGGTGCTCTACATCCTCTTTCCTCTGGATCTCATCGTGGATCCGGTGCTGGGCCTCGGCCAGCTGGACGACCTGGCGCTCTTCCTTCTGGGTATGGAGCTGTTTGTGGTTCTCGCGCCGTCTCACGTTGTGGAGGCCGTGCGGCAGGAGCTCGGGTTCGGCCAGCAGGGCGCGCATGACGAGCAGGGACAGACGGTCGATGCCAGCTATCGCGTGGTAGACGAGCTACCGGGCAGAGAGTCGCGCGGAGACGTGACCCGGAGCGGCAGTTCAGGGCATCGATAGCTCATACTGGCCGGTCTCGGGCGGGAGCGTGCAGTGCCGTGTGCACTCTACGCCCGCTTTTGTGCATTTTCCGGCCGGGCGGGGAGCCGGGATACTTGTCACACGTGTCTGTTGCGTGTACAATGGCTGGCAGACAGGGTAGACTTGGCTTGCCTCTATTGGAGGGCTCGGTATGGCTAGGGTAACGGGAAACTGGACAGTCAAGGTCGGGCTTGCGCAGATGCTCAAGGGCGGCGTCATCATGGACGTGGTCACGCCCGAGCATGCGAGGATTGCCGAGGACGCAGGCGCGGTGGCGGTGATGGCGCTGGAACGTGTGCCGGCGGACATTCGCGCCCACGGCGGAGTAGCGCGGATGAGCGATCCAGAGCTGATTCTGCGCATCAAGGAAGCGGTCAGCATCCCCGTCATGGCCAAGTGCCGTATCGGTCACTTTGTGGAGGCACAGGTTCTTGAGGCCATCCCCGTCGACTATATCGACGAGAGCGAGGTGCTGACGCCGGCGGACGAGGAGCACCACATCGATAAGCATGCCTTCACGGTGCCCTTCGTCTGCGGGTGCCGGAACCTTGGGGAGGCGCTGCGGCGTATTGGCGAGGGCGCGGCGATGATCCGCACCAAGGGCGAGGCCGGTACGGGCAATGTGGTCGAAGCCGTGCGGCATGCCCGCGCCGTGCTGGGCGAGATCCGTCGCCTGCAGTCCATGGCGCCCGAGGAGCTGATGGCCGCTGCAAAAGACATGGGCGCGCCTTACGAGCTGGTGGTCGAGGTGGCCAGGCTCGGCCGCCTGCCGGTGGTCAACTTTGCTGCCGGGGGCATCGCAACGCCCGCGGATGCGGCGCTGATGATGCAGCTGGGCATGGACGGAGTGTTCGTCGGCTCTGGTATCTTCAAGTCCGCCGATCCCGCCCGCCGGGCCAAGGCCATCGTCGAGGCGACGACTCACTACAACGACCCCAAGATCATCGCCGAGGTATCCAAGGGCCTTGGGGAGGCGATGCCGGGGCTGGAGATCGCCGCCATACCGGCGGCGGAGCGTCTGGCGGAGCGCGGATGGTAGCTGCCAGGGGGATGACGGGGGCAGCGAGGTCTGCAGCAAGATCCGCCGGGGAATGAGCCGACGATGACGAGGATTGGTGTGCTGGCCCTGCAGGGGGCCTTCATCGAGCACGAGCAGATCCTGCGGGGACTGGGGGTTGAGGTCCGTCAGGTGCGGTTGCCGCACCATCTGGAGAACCTGGATGGGCTGATCATACCCGGGGGCGAGAGCACCACAATCGGCAAGCTGGCTGTGGGGTACGGTCTGATCGAGCCGATCCGCGAGCTCGCGCGGTGTGGTGCGCCAGTTTGGGGCACGTGTGCAGGGATGATCATCCTCGCCAGGAAGGTGTTGGGCCACGAGCAGCCGCTCGTGGGCCTGATGGATATCGTTGTGCGACGGAATGCCTTCGGCGGGCAGGTCGATAGCTTTGTCGAGGACCTGCAGGTTCCAGCGTTTGGGCAGGATGCCCGGCCGTTTCCGGGTGTGTTCATTCGGGCGCCGCTCATCGAGTGGGTAGGGCCTGGCGTCGAGATACTTGTGCGCCTTCCCGAGGGGGGCATCGTCGCTGTGCGGCAGGGGAACCTGCTGGCGACGGCGTTCCACCCCGAGTTGACCAGTGACACGCGCTTTCACCGCTACTTCCTGGCCATGACCGATGGCTGGGCGGAGAGCGGGCTGACGGCAGCGGGTTCTGGTGAGAGGTGAGCGGTGACGCGATCGTTTGGCCTGCGCGACCTGGCGCTGCTCTGGACACTGCGGGACCAGGGCATCACGCTGGATATGCAGCGGGCGGCACTCTGCGAGGCCCGGCCGCTGCAGGAGGCTCTGTGCGGGCTCATGCCGGCGCGTACACCGGCAACGCTCACCTACGTCTGCCACGGCCATGGGGCGAATAACGGGCGCGGTTTCGTCCAGGTGCGGGCGTACCCGGAGCGCCAGGAGTGGCAGATCGTACATCTCGCCCCCCGCGCTGAAGCGGGCGACCTGTCCTTCGGGCCTCTGTGGGCCTGCGCGCTGAGTGAGCTCTGTGTGCTGGCGGGGCGGCGCGGCGTCCTCGACTTCACCCGCGGCCGCATGGGCCGCACCATGTTGCCGGCGGCCCCCCCCGCCCGGCGGGGGGGGGGGTTGGGGGGGGGGGGCGGGCGCGGCCGCGCCCGGGCGGCGCGCGGGCGCCCGCGCGGGCGGGCCGGCGGGGGGACGCCGGGGCCCCGGGCGGCCGGGGGCGGGGCGCGGGCCGCCCCCCTGGAGTGGTCGCCGGAGGCCGGTCAGTTGGACTGCTC
>JAIMBM010000547.1 GCA_023511475.1 Anaerolineae bacterium | reverse complement strand
CCCCTCCCCAGGCGGACGCCGCGGCGTCCGCCTGGGGAGGGGAGATACCTGAAGTGCGGTGTCTGGCGGCGGGGGTGGGGGCCTCGGCACCGGCACAGATGAACCAGCCCCCAAAGTGAACTGCACCCCGGGTAAGTGCCCCACTTGACTGGACCATAACTACCGGCTAGAATCGGGGTGAAGCCATTATCTACAGGTATCAATCCCGGATGAACAACAGATCAGACCAGATCGCCACCTCCGCATGGGGGAGGGCCGATCTTCACATCCATACCCGCTTCAGCGACGGCGGCCCGTCGCCGGAGCAGGTCGTCCATCGTGTCCTGCGGCGCGGGCACCTCGACGTCATTGCCATCACCGACCACAACCGCATCGAGGGTGCACTGCGGGCACGCGAGGCCGCAAGGGGCTCCTGGCTGCAGGTCATCGTCGGGGAGGAGGTCAGCACCGCCGACGGTCACCTGCTCGCGCTCTTTATCCAGGAGCGCATCCTCCCCGGGCTCCCAGTCGCCGAGACCATCGCCGAGGTCCACGCCCAGGGTGGGCTGGCCATCGCGGCCCACCCCTTCGACCCCATCTCCCACAGCCTGCTGGGCCGGGGCTCCCGGGTACGCAGCGTAGATGAGCTGGCGCGGCTGCCCCTCGACGGCATGGAGACGCTCAACGCCAGCCTCGCACGGCAGGTCGGGAACGCGTTGAGCGAGGTCGTCGCTCAGCGTCTCGGCCTTACCGGCGTCGGCGGCAGCGACGCTCACCACCTCGCGGTGATCGGGCAGGCGTACACGCTGTTCCCAGGCCGCACGGCGGAGGACCTGCGGCGCGCCATCATCGCCGGCACCGCTACGGCCGCCGGTCGCCGCTGGCGCTGGAGCCAGTACCTGAGCTGGATCTACGGCTGCTTAATCCCGCGCACAGCCCGCCGGGTGTACCAGGCCGCCAGGACCGCGAGGCTGGCGTAGTCTAGACGTCGACCTTGTCCTTCGGCAGGTAGGGGCTCTTGATGAAGACCAGCTTGGCGGCCTCCGGACCGTCGTTGCGCAGGTCGTGACGCTCGGGCGCGGGGAGGCGCACCGCATCCCCCGGCACGAGCGGCACCTCCTGCCCGTCGATTAGGAGGACCGCGCGGCCGTGTAGCAGGTAGAAGGTTTCCTCAACCTGCTCGTGGTAGTGGGCCCCCAGCCTCTCGCCAGGGAGCAGAAGGATTACGCCCCAATCCACCTGCGGTCCCCGGAAGAGGTACTTGACCCCGCTCTGGCCCCCTCGGTAGGGCAGGTCGGCCTCGTTCACTTTCTCCATGGGCACCTCACTCGTCACACCGTGACGCGGCCGGGCCGGCAGACCCGCGAGCCGGATACGACCTGTGCCGCCAATCCCGCCAGATGCTGCCGACCGTCCCTGAGCGCAAAACCAGTCCATGCGCCAGACGGCGCATTGGCTGCCTTTGGTGTGCGACGGGCGGACCCTGTCGCCGGGCACCAGCGCTACAGCGCCGACGCCAGGATGGCACGCACGTCATCCGCCTGGAGCGGCCGCGGGTTGAAGTGCAGGGAGCTCTGGGCGAGTGCCTCTGCCGCCAGGGCGTCAAAGGCGTCCTCGGTGACCCCATAGGGTGCCAGGTGCGAGGGGATGCCGACCTGCTGGAGGAGCGCTCTCACGCGGGCGACTCCCTGCTCCGCTGCAGCCTCCGTGCTCAGGGACGAGACGTCGATCCCGAGGAGAGCGGACACGCAGGCATACCTCTCCGCAGCGGCGGGCAGGTTGTAGGCCATCACGTATGGCAGCAGGAGCCCGCACACCGTGCCATGGGGGATGCCGTAGCGGGCGCCAAGGGGATGCGCGAGCCCATGCACCGCACCCAGCCGGGCGTTGGTCATGGCGATGCCCGCGAGCAGGCTACCATACAGCATGTCGCTGCGCGCCGCGAGGTCGCTACCCTGCTCAACCGCGCGCGCCAGGCTCCGTCCGATGCGTCGGATCGCCTCCGCCGCCAGAGGATCGGTCAGGGGGCCCGCACCGATCGAGACGTACGACTCGATGGCCTGGCAGAGGGCATCGGCGCCCGTGGAAGCTGTGACCGCACGCGGAAGGGAGAGAGTCAGCTCCGGGTCGACGAGGGCGAGGGCGGGGAACCAGGCATCGTCGCGGATGCTCTCCTTCACGCCGCGCTCCGGATCGATGAGCACAGCATTTCGGGTCACCTCGGCGCCCGTCCCGGCTGTAGTCGGCACGGCGATGAAGGGGAGTTTGCGGCCGGGCTCGAGCCTGCGCCCCCGGTGATAGTCAGCGACCGCGCCGGGCTGATGCGCGAGGCCCGCAGCGGCCTTGGCCGCGTCCAGCGCCGAACCCCCGCCGATCCCCACGATCAGGTCTGCCTGTGCCTCTCGGGCGCGGGCACGGGCCTCCTCCACTGCTGCGAGGGTTGGCTCGCCCTGCACCTCAGCCCAGATAGCGGGCTCTATGCCGGCCTCCGCCAGCAGGCCCCCGGCCCGCTCCAGGAGCTCCCGCCGGCCGCGGCTGCCAATGACGAGCGCACGGCCGCCGAACCGCCGCGCTAGGCGGCCCAGCTCACCGAAACAGCCGGCGCCGGTCACTATCTCCGTCGGCAGGTAGAACCTCTCGCCAGCCATCGCCCTCCTCCTCCGCGGCCATTCGCATTATAACATATTTGAGACCATTACAGCAATAGGCAAATGTAGGGGGCCGGCGCGGGGCGAGCGCCGGCGACTCCGGGAACGCCGAAGGCGTCGCGCAGCCGCCAGTCCTTCGCTTCCTGCGCCGCTGAGACGGCGCAGGAAGCGGGGGCGCTCTTTCTTGTGGAGGGGCTTGAGTTTGGCCTTTTCAGGTCCTCGTTTCCTGATCACATGCTCCAGCGCTCGTGGAGGGTGGTATGGCGCTCCTCGGGCGGTTTCTGCCCCCACCCCGGGGCATTCCCCGCTTTGCCCGCAGGGCAAAGCGGGGAATGCCCCCGCGCCCCTCGAGTTTGGCCTTTTGGCGGTTATGG
>JAIMBM010000546.1 GCA_023511475.1 Anaerolineae bacterium | reverse complement strand
GATTGACACGTCGTGTTATACTGTGATTAGGTGATCGATCACCACAGGCTGGCGGTGCAGGCCCTGCTGCCCCGAGCCGGCACAGGCCGGAGGTGTCTCGTGGAGGGTATCCTGGACATCTACAGCCCGCCCGAGGCAACGGCTGCGGACCGCTTCCTGGCCCGCTTCCGCCGTCCGGTCTACGCGCCCCTCGCCGAGAGCTATATCTCCGCCCTGACCGCCCCCGGCGAGCTGGTCCTCGACCCGTTCTGCCAGGATGGTAGCGTGTTGCGCGCCGCACAGGCCTCCGGTCGCCGGGCCATCGGCGTGGCCCGCAACCCCCTCCTGTCGCTCCTGATCCGCGTCGAGGCGGCGCCGCCGACGGCCGAGGACCTGTCGCGGGCAGTAGCCCGCATCCAGCAATCCCCAAAAGTGGATAGGCCCCTCGGCGAGCACCTCGATGGCCTCTACGCCACCGCCTGCAGCCACTGCGGACAGCCCACAGAAGCGGAGGCGTTCCTGTGGGAGCGCACCTCGGGCCTCCCGCTCCTCCGCGACTATGCCTGCCCTCACTGCGGTCACGCTGCACGCGAGCCGACCCCGCAGGAGGAGCTGGGGCGGCACGCTGCCGCCGACACGCAAGGCCTCTATCGTCGGCTGGTTGCCGAGCGGCTCCGCGCCGAGGGGGCCACTCCCCGGCTGATCGAGCGGCTGCTCGACCTCTACACCCCGCGCAACCTCTACGCCCTGACCGCCCTCGTCCTCAAGATCGAGCTCCTGTTCGCCGAGAGCCCCCTGCTCGATGCCCTCCGCGTCGCCCTGCTCGGGACCATGGACGAGGCCAGCAAGCTGCATCAGGCGGCCGGGCAGGGCTGGCAGGCCGTCCGATCCCTCGAGCCACCCAGGCAGTACAGGGAAATCAACGTGTGGCGAGCGTTCTGCCGCGCAGCCGCCGCCATCGGCACGTGGCCACGAGGCCGTCCCATCGGACAGGACCCCAGCGCCGCGTCGGACCAGGCCTGCCTGCTCACCGAGCCGCTGCCGAGGGTGTCGGCGCGGCTGCAGGGGCAGGTGAGGCTCGCGCTTTCCCAGCTGCCTCGCTTCGACCCGACCTTTGCCGCGGTCAGCTACCTCTGGAGCGGCTGGCTGCTCGGCAGGGGGGGCAGCCGCGCTGCAGCACACCTCCTTGCGCAGCGCACCCCGGAGAAGGCCCGCTACCTGCGCGCCCTGCGCTCGGCGCTGGCGGCCCTGGAGGCCGCCCTTGCACCCGGGGGCCGCCTCGCCCTCGTCTTCCAGGCCCCGGCGACCCGTCACCTGGAGAGCCTGCTCCTCGCCGGTGCGACGGCGGGGCTGCCCCTCCTGCACGCCTGGCACGGGGCGGTCGACGACCTCCCGGCCGACCGTTTCGCCGTTCGCCGCACCGAGCACCACCTGGTCTACGGCCGGCCGCAGCCGGCGGCGAGGCCCGTTGGCGACCGGCTGGAGCGGGCGAGGCAACTGGCCGTTCGCGCCGCGGTGTCGGTGCTCTCGACCCGCGGTGAGAGCGCGCCCTTCACCATCCTGCACGGACCCATCTGGTGCACCCTGGCGCGAGAGGGGCTCCTTGGTGGCTGCCGGACTCCGGAGGAGGCCGAGGCCCTTCGCGTGGAGATCGAAGAGGCGGTGCGGCGCGGGCTCGAGGCGGCCCTCGGCTCCGAGCTCGTCGTCCAGCTTTCGGGCAGCGACGCCGAGGCGGCCACCTGGTGGCTTGTTGAGCCACCGCAGGGGACGGCACCCCTGGCGGACCGGGTGGAGCGCGCCATCCGCGAGCTGCTCCGCCCCGAGGAGCCTGTGGACGAGCTCGACCTCTTCCGCCAGCTGGCGCGCCGTTTCCCCGCCGCGCTGACCCCGCCCTGGCGGCTCATCCGTGCCTGCCTGGTATCGTATGGTGAAGCGCGTGGCGCCGGGCGATGGGTGTTGGCGGCCGCTGAGACCCCTGCTCAGATGCTCGCCTGGCGCCGACAGGTGCTCGCAGAGCTTCAGGACCTGGGCGCGCAGGTCGGATACGAGCCACGGGTAACGGCAAGGGAGAGGCAGCTTGCCCTCGAGGAGGCCCTGGGCGCTGCATCGGAGGGCCGCCGGCCGGACCTTGCCTGGTTCGAGGCGGGGCAGCCTGCCTTCGAGTTTTGGCTGTGTGAGACGGCTGCCCTCACCGGCCTGCCTGCCGGTCCGCAGGCAGGAGCTCAGAGGGTGCTGGTCATTCCCGAGCGGCGCGTGGCGCTGTGGAGGCACCGGCTGGAGATCTCTCCCGGAGCCCGCGAGAAGCTCGCGCGGCTGGGCCTGAGCTTCCTGCGGGAAGGGGCGCTTGCCGGTCTGCGAGCAGCGCCCGACAGGGCGCGCCTGGCCGGCGCGCTCGGGCTGACCGATGGCAAGAGCCAGCTCCAGCTCTTCTCATAGCGCGGCAGGCGTTGCTCCTGGCCTCGCCTGGCATCAGGGACGGATAGGCCGCCCCAATCGCCGTCCCTCAGCCCTTGCGAGAGGGGTGCCCCGCGAGTGCCTTGGTCGCGCCCGTGGAACTGCCTGTCCGCCCCTAAAACCCCCGACTTTGGCCTTTTCGGGGCGTACCCCTCGATGTCGCGCAGAGGCCGTTAGGATGGCGCTCAACAGGCCTGCATGGGAGAACCCCCTCCCCCTTCGCCCTTCAGGGGCGGACAGGCATGCCCTGTCTGTCAATGGTAGGAGCCGAACGAGTACGGCAGCGTTCGATCCCAGCCCCCAAAGGGGGCTTTGCCCTTTTGAGCCCGAGGCTGCAGCCTCGGGCGGCAGGCGCCTGCCACGCCCGCGGCACCGCGCGGGGCTGAAAGCCCCGCGCTCAAGAGCGGCGAAGCCCCTTGGGGGCTGGGTCGAGCGGCGGATATGCGCCGTCTGGCGGCCCGACCGCAGGCTTGGCAGCGATGCGGTAGCCGATTGCATCCCACCTGCCCGTTTACGGGCTACTGTGCCGGCGGCTTTTGCCTCGCACGTAACCACCTGTCCGCCCCTGAA
>JAIMBM010000545.1 GCA_023511475.1 Anaerolineae bacterium | reverse complement strand
CACTTGGGGGAGGGGGCGACAGGGGTGGGGGTCTTCACACCAGTAGCAGCACGCATGAGCCTGCCCCGAGGCCGAACTACACTCGGTGTCTGGGGCTGGAGAAGCGGCAGCGCATCGGCTTGGAGTCGCCCCTGAAGACAAGCCCTCATCCTGCGCACCAGTGTATGCCCCGGGATACGAGCTTGCGAAAGATGGGATGGGCGAACGCCTGATTGTCGTGGCCCAGTTCCAGGCAGAATACCCGGGCCTTCTTGTAGCGGCGGGTCCACGCGAGCGTCCGCATCGACCGAGGGTGTTCCGTGGTCAGCAGAATCTCGCTTCCCGGCCCGGCATCCTGCATCACATAGGTCTCGTCCACCATGTCCCACGGAGAAAGGTCCCGTGTGATGGGGTGATCGGGGTTCGCAACCTCGACGCGGATGTGCTCGTCATGGTAGAAGCTGAAGCGGCGGTCCGCGATGCCCACGATCTCGGACCAGAGCGGCCAGTCGGGAAAGGCCAGGATCGCGTGATGCAGCACAAAGATCCCCTGCGCCGTCTCACCGAGGGGCTCGAGGGCCGCCTTGATAGGCCGGTCGAAGTAGGAGCCCTCACCGGTGGGCGTCTCGGTGTGCATATTGTAAAAGACCACCACGTCGTAGCCCGCCCGCACCTCCGGCGGGGAGTAGGCGAAATCCTCCATATGCTGGATGTCGCAGTCTGCATCCGGTATAGAGCGAAACAGCGCATGGAACCCCAGCACATCGAAGGGATGGCGCCCCGTCACCACCGCAACCCTGAGAGCTGACATCATCCTCTCCCTCTACGGACTCTGCGCGCTCCGCACGCCGCACCCTGCCCACCCGGCGTGCCCTACCCCCCACACATCCTACATCCTCTTCACGCATCACGCATCACGTTTCACGCCTCACGTCTCACGCCTCACGTTTCACGCACATACTTCTCCAAAAACTCCTGCACCCTCACCGGCTGGCCTGTACGGCTGCTCTCGATCGCCGAGAAGATCAGAGCCACCGATTGCAGGTTATCCCACACGTTCGTGGGCATTGGGTCACCGCCATCCAGCCAGGCGAGGAACTGCTCCACCAGCCAGGCGTGCGCCCAGCGGGGCCGCTCGCGCAGGGGCACGGGCTCGCCCTGCCCCTCCCGCCTCGGCGGCCACTTGTGAGCGGGGTCATAGTCGAAACGCTCGAGGGCACGGCTGTTCAGGATCAGGGTTGCGCCCTCGCACTCGGCGCGGATGTACTCCTGCCCCCAGCAGTTCAGGCCCACGGCGTTGGTCTTGGCCCCCTCGTAGAAGGCTCTGGTGCCGTTCTGGAAGTGCATCATCACCAGGGCCTGCGCGTCCCCGGCGAACTCGCCCCAGTCGGGCTTCCAGGTCTGGGCGTAGATGGTGTCGCAGAGGGCACCGGCGAGGTCCGCCAGGATGTCCAGGTGATGGACCGCCCCTTCGACCATGAGTGGGTCGGGAATCTCGTGGCGGAACTTGCCCCAGCTCCCAAAGCGGCGGCAGTCGCAGGTAAAGCGGCAGACCAGATAGTCGAGCGCGCCGTATCGGCCAGAGCGCAGCTCCTCGCGGAGCGTCGTCTTGTCCTGATCGAAGCGGTGGCTCATCGTCACGCCCATCTTCTTTCCGGCGCGGCGGACCTTTTTGGCGATCCGGACGGAGGCCTCCATCGTATCGGCGATGGGCTTTTCCGAGAGGATGTGCATATCGTGGGCGAGGGCGACATCGACGACCATCTCGTGCGCCGCCGGAGGCACCACGATCGTGCAGAAATCGGCGGGGTTCTCGTCAAAGGCCCGCTGGATATCGGTGTAGCACCGGTCAGGGCTGAGCCCGAGGCCGGCCTGCGCGTTCTCAAGCACGACGGGGTTGATGTCCACGGCGGCCACTACCTCGATGAGGCCGTCCTTCACGAAGGGAGGGAGGATCATCTTGCACCATGCGGCGCCCATCCCTCCCGTACCGACCTGGATCATGCGATATGGCATGGGGGTTGGTCTCCTATCTGGTGACTGTGGCGAACAGGGTGTGTCGCTGTCTCGCTCTTCACCAACGGCCCGACTGCGCATGTGACCGACAGGTGTCATGAAGACTGGGGCTGCGGTGCCAGCATTCTATGCCGACGGGCGTGAGAGCATCAAAGGCGCAGGGATTCTCGGCGGAGGTAGTCCAGGTCCCCTGCCGTTGCCGTGTCACGCGCGGCCATAGACGCCACCTCCCAGGCCTGCCTAAGCCTCGAGGTCGAACACGCCTCCGGAGCCGATCAGCACGAAATCCGCCTCCGTCCACGGCTTGCGGTCGTGACCGGCAAGCCCAAGGGAGTGGAGCGCCGTCCATTCGCTGCCCAGGCCATCGCGGATCATCTCGAACAGCCAGGCCTCCGCGTGGCTCGGCAGGCCGGGCGTGACGCGGGGTGGCAGCATCCGGGCCATGGGTCACCTCCGAGGTGGGTTGCGGCTCTGGACCTGCGAGAGTCCGTGCACCGGCATCTGTAGTCGGATGAGATGATGGTGGCGACTGTGCACCTTCTATTCTAGCACGGGAGCCCAGCCCCGGCCAGCGCCGGGGTGGGGGTTCCAGGGCATTCACAAAGTCGCGAGGTCCAGGTGATCGAAACAGGGTGATGGCGCGCGGGCGATCTGGACGTCCCACCGCGGCTCCTTTTCAGGCTAGGCTAATGTGACCCACATACCCATTGCGAGTTGCGGGCCGTGCGGGCCTGGCGCAACGACGCCGGCGGTTGACATCGCGCTTTGCGCGCTAGAGGCGCCTCCGGCGCCAACCGTCCGCCTTCGCGGACGGGGTCCGCTCCCCCGTCAACGCTTCAGGGGCGGACAGCCTCCATCTGTCTCTGCAGGCGTAGGGATCCAGCATCGTCAGGCCCCCACCCCTGGGGCATTCCCCTCGACTTTGGCCTTTCGCCGCGCGCCCCCCCCAACATCACGCAGAAGCCGCCGCAATGGCCCCCAGCGACCCTGTGTTCGCGGACCCCTCCCCCA
>JAIMBM010000544.1 GCA_023511475.1 Anaerolineae bacterium | reverse complement strand
CCCCCAGAAGAGACTCTCGGCCGCCCGCTGTGGGACGTCCAGGTCCAGCTCAAGCCAGAGCCTGCCCTCCCTGGCGAAAAGCAGCACCTCGAGCAGGCGATTCGCAAGGCGCTGCGGACCGGCGAGGTACCCACAAAGGCCTGGTCTCGGGAGATGCCGCTCCGGCGGCCGGATGGTGAGATACGGTACGTGCAGTCGCTGGTCTTTGCCATCGACACGGCGCGCGGGCACAGGCTGTGCGCCTTCAGCCGTGACGTCACCGACCGGCATCGGGCCGAGCAGGCGCTCCGCGAGAGCGAGACCCGCTTTCGCCATCTGGTCGAGATCTCGAGCGACCTCATCTGGGAGGTCAACCCCGATGGCGTCTACACCTATGTGAGCCCCAGCGTCAGAGACGTCCTCGGCTACGAGCCCGAGGAGCTGCTGGGCAAGACCGTCCTCGACGTCCTTCCACCCGAGGATGTGCCTCGCTTTGAAGCGCTCTTCCGATCGGTTCGGGACGAGCGACGCATCCTGAGGTTCCTCCCCAACCGGAACGTGCGCAAAGACGGGCAGATCGTGGAGCTGGAGACCAACGCGGTGCCCTTCTTTGATGAGGCCGGCCGCCTTGCCGGCTACCGGGGCATGGACCGCGACGTGACGGCGCGCAAGCGGGCCGAAGAGGGGCTTCGCCTGCTGGGCGAGGTGGCGCGGGTGCTCGTGTCCTCGCTGGACTATGAGGCCGTGCTGCAGGAGATGGCCCGGCTGATGGTCCCAGCCCTGGCCGATTGGGCGGTCGTGGACATCCTGGTAGACGAGGAGCAGGCCCGCCCGGTGGCGGTGGCCCACGTCAATCCTCAAAAGGAGGAGCTGGCGCGGGAGTTGCAGCGGCGCTACCCACTGGACCCGAAGAAGGCAGGCTATGGGTCGGTCGTGTTCCGGGGCGAGTCGATCCTGTATCCGGAGGTCGACCTCGCGCTGCTGCAAAGCATTGCGCAGGATGAAGAGCACCTTCGGATGAACCAGCGCATGGGTCCGCGCTCGGTCATCGCCGTCCCCCTGCTTGGGCGCGAGCGTCCGCTGGGTGCCCTGGTGCTCCTGATCACCGAGTCGGCCCGCCGCTACGGGCCGCGCGATCTGGCACTGGCTCAGGAGCTGGGGAGGCGGGCAGGCCTGGCCATCGAGAACGCGCGCCTCTACCGGCAGGCCCAGGCCGCCCGCGGGGAGGCCGAGCGCCGGGCCGCCGAGCTGGATGGCGCCATCTCGGCAGTGCCGGACGGCCTCATCATCTACGGGCCGGCCGGCGAAATCGTGCGCATGAACCGGGCCGCTGAGGAGATACTGGCCTACACCCCCGAGGAGCGCCGGCTGCCCTTCGCCGAGCGGATGGCACTCTTGCACTTTGAGACCCCTGAACGGAAGCCGTTCCCGACGGAGGACCTGCCGATGGCTCGGGCGCTGCGCGGGGAGACGGTGCAGGGCGCCGTACTCCTGGCCCATCGCGAGGCCGACGGGCAGGCGGCGTGCTACTCTGTCAGCGCAGCCCCGATCCGCGATGCCAGCGGCCGCATTCTGGGGGCGGTCAGCACTTTCTCGGATATCACCCGAGTGCACGAGTTGCAGGAGGAGCGGGAGCGCCTGCTGGCGGAGGTGCAGCGCCGGGCGGCAGAGCTCGATGCGACCATCGACTCTGTGGCCGACGGACTGCTCGTCTACAATGCGGCGGGAGAGCTCATCCGCATGAACCGGGCAGCGCAGGGCATTCTGGGCGTGTCGCCTAAGCGGGGTCTGGTGGGTATCGCCGCTGGAGCGCAGATGTACGGGCTGACGAGGCCCGACGGGCAGCCCGTGCCGGTAGAGGATATCCCTCTGGTTCGGGCTCTGCGCGGCGAGACGGTGCGGAGCGAGGTGCTCGTCCTGCATCCGCCGGATGGCAGGACGCTGTGGGTCTCGTCCAGCGCTGCACCCGTGTGCGACCCCGACGGCCGCCTGATCGGGGCGGTGGCGACCTTCACCGACATCACAGCCATGCGTCAGCTACAGGAGCAGCGCGAGGACCTGCTGCGGGCCGTCTCGCACGACCTGCGCAATCCCCTTGCGGCGATTCAGGGGCAGGCCGAGCTGCTTCTGCGCGCGCTGGAGAAGGTAGGGGTCACCGGCCGGGAGCGCCAGAGCGCCGAGGCCATTCTCAAGAGCGCGCAGCGCATGAACACCATGATCCAGGACCTGGTGGATGCCGCCCGCCTGGAGGCTCGCCCCCTCGAGCTCAGGCGAGAACCGCTCGATCCCATGCAGTTTGTGGAGGAGGTCAAAGATCGCCTCGCGCCGACCATGGAGACCGCCCGAATTCGCGTCGTGCCGGTGGAGGGGCTGCCGCCGGTCAGCGCGGACCCCGACAGGCTGGAGCGAGTCCTCGCCAACCTCTTCTCGAATGCCCTCAAGTACTCGGCGCCGGGCACCGAGGTGACGGTGACCTTTCGTCGTGAGGAGAACGAGGTCATCACCGCGGTCACCGACCGGGGTCCGGGGATCGCACCGGAGGATATGCCACACCTTTTCCAGCGGTACTTCCGGGCGCGTGGGCGCGCCCCTGATGGGCTGGGGCTTGGACTCTACATCTCCCGCCTGCTGATCGAGGCGCATGGCGGCAGAATCTGGGCCGAGAGCCAGGTTGGGGTCGGAAGCACCTTTTACTTCAGCCTGCCGGTGGCCGGGGAAGAGAAGCCTTCGCAGGCATAGCGTGGCCTGCGGGAGGCAGCCGGGCATGCCGCCTGGCGGCCTTCCGGCCAAAGGCTCAGTTAGGGGCTGGCGGGCTGGCGCCGCCGCCCGCATAGCCCTCCGGGCTGGCTCGCTTGGAACCCTCCCGCAGGTTCCCGGACCATAGGCGGAAACTTTAGCAAGGCGAGGGCGCCTTCTCCGAAGGGGGGTGCCCCCACCCCTCGGGGCACTCCCTGCTTTGCCGCCGGAGCGGCAAAGCAGGGGTTAGCCCCTCGCCCCGCCCCCGCCGCGGCGGGGGCGGGGAAGACCAAATAAGGG